>CAISUD010000044.1 GCA_903888625.1 uncultured bacterium | reverse complement strand
TTGGAAATCTCTTGAAGAATATTTACATTTCTACAATTACGAAAGAATTCATTTAGGAAAATATTTAAATGGAATGATTCCGGTCGAGAAATACAATTATTATTTATCCACAGTGTCACCCTTGAAGGTTAACTAAACATTACGGAAAATTATGTATTCCATTCAAAAAAGAGCTAGTTTTGGCTTAACTAGCTCTTAATTTTAACCCCAAATCCCTAATGAAAACTGCCATAATGCAAGGTCAGCGTCACTTTGCGTCAAATCATCTAATTCACTTAAGCGTAATTCACGTTCATTCATATCAGATATATTTTGATAAATCAAAGCAGTCAATTTTTCTTTCCTTTTAGAATCTATCATAGGAATTTCACCAGCATAACTAGATGGATAATAGATTGTATTCATATTATTTTGTCAGCATTAATTTTTGAATAAGCTCAGAACATTGGAATTTACTAAGATAAGGACTTTTAAGCTGTGACATAAATTCTTCTTTTTCTTCTAAATCACAATTTGAATTAATAAGCTTCTCAAGGAAGTTTTTCTGCTTGTCAGTGGCTATCTGTAATTCTTCTTCACCAAAGAAAGCTTGTTTGTCCCTACCTTCTAAATCTTCTTCAGATTCTTTTTGTTTCTGGATAGTCGGCATAATATACATTGCATCTAATATTTTAGTGGAATTCACTACAGAAGAGACATAGCTGGCATTGAGAGCAAATCTGACTGTTCTACCTAGAAACTTGTTGAATGCATTAAGAACTGCTGAACCCGTGCCTACTCCCACGACTGCACCATTTTGTTTTAAGGTGGTTTTAAATGCGATTAAGTTTGAGATATGTGGAAATAATGCTAATGCTTCTTTATCAATCTCAGTTTTTACAGTAAGAGTAAATTCTCCAAGATTCTTTTCGATTTCTTCGTCGATCGGACTTTTTCTATTTTGATTCATAAGTTTTTAATTAATTTTTTGATAATGGTTCTAGCTGACGGTAGTAGAACAAGTGGCAGGTGCGAGGTATTTTTCTTATGACGTTTCCCTTTTCGTCTTTCTGCTCGATGAACGTCACACTCTTTAAACTACGACTGCCCCGCTTCGGACGATAGCCTAGCGAAACCCATTTGGAAAATGGCAAAACAGAAGTATCAGGATTGAAATTTTTGAGTTCTGCTTTTCCCCAACGACTTTCAATTTGCTCAGCTATCATGTTTTTTGTTTTTTCTGATCCTTGATAGTTACTTATCTTCGGACCATTTATGATTTCCTTGATTGATTGCATAAATTAATAATAGTTACTAATAAAAAGCTTATGGACTAGATAAGCTAAAAGACATAAGCTCTAGATCTTATGTCTTCTTCAGGAAACAGTTTGTTCCAACGAATGAAATGAACAACTATGGTAAATAATTAATGGTAGATAATAATAAATAATAATGAGATAGGATTGTATTTAAATAGGCCACCGTGGGCAGTAGTTTTGACTCAAAAGGCTATGTGAATGGTTCCATGTGGATAGGTAGCTACCTGCGGTTTTTGTTCTCGTACAATATTTGTGAAATTCCTTTTTGTATTGCATTGAATTAGAATTAGAATTATGAAAACAAAAAAAACTTTTCAAGAATTTCTCGCGATGAAAGAAATCAAATTTACATTCTTCTTTCTCGTCATTACAAGCAAGGTGAAATAGCTAAAGCTTTAAATCGAGATCAATCTTCCATATCAAGAGAGATTAATGAAAACAAAACTAGAGGCAAATATGACCCAACTAAAGCAAACCACAAAGCATATGTAAGAACCCATAATGCTAGGTTTCAATTTAGAACTATCCATGCTGACAAGAAAATTGAAAAAGGAGTAATTCTAGGATTAAAAACAGGGTTCTCTCCAGAAGCCATTAGTGGAAGAATGAAAAGAGAAAAAAAGAAAACAGTTTCTAAAAATGCCATCTACAGTTGGCTCTACAGTCAATATGGACAAAGATATTGTAAATATTTGTCTTACAAACAATATGGGAGAAAAAAGAGAAAAGGAAAGAAAAAAGAAAGAGTCTTAATCCTTGGAAGAATCAACATTTCCAAGAGAAAAAAGCTCACTCGCTATGATTACGAAGGAGACGCAGTTGTTTCTAAAAGAAGTCGAGTTGCTCTCATCGTCATTCACAACCCAGTGACTATGTATGGTGATATTAAAAAAGTTCCAAACATGAAACCTCATACGGTATTTTTAGCTTACCGAGAAATGATTTCAAAAGTAAAAGCTCATTCCATCACTTTTGACAACGGACAAGAAAACAGACTGCACTTAAATTTAAAAATTAGAACCTACTTCTGTGATCCACATGCTCCTTGGCAAAAACCTGGAGTGGAAAACATGAATCGATTCATTAGAAAATATATTCCTAAAAAATCTGATATTAAAAAATATTCTGATGAGTATGTTGCTTCTATTGTAGAAATTTACAACAATCTTCCGAAAAAAAAGCTTAAATGGAAAACACCTAACGAAGTAATGAACGAAAAACATTTATTTAAAAAGAAAAAACACCTAAGTGGTGTTTAATATGCAATGAGGGCTGGAATGTCGGAATTATGATCAATAATAAATGTGAACATAAATGGAGAGAGCACACAAGTGCAGGAAGACAGATGGACGTTGGGTCAATTTCTGCTTCATTTATATGTGAAAAATGTAATAGAGAAATGCTCGCGTCGGAAGTATTTCAATTAGAAGCTCTAGAAAATCAAAATAAAAAAATAAAGCACATGAATGGCTTTCAAAAATATGTTGCCATAGTAGCAATAGCGATTTCTTTCCTTGCCTTAATAGTCTCAATATTAGTTTTAATTTTTAGAAAATAGGTTATTATTAGTAAATGAAAAATATTATGCTAAAAATAAAGAATTTAAAAAGGTCTCAAATTATCATCATTTTATCAGTTGCAGTCATTATAGTAATTGGTGCTTTTTCTTTTCATTTTTACAAAGATAAAAATTGCTCTGATAATGTTGCCGTCATTCCTATTGTTGGAGAGTTAATATCTTCGCCAAGATATAATGCTGATGGCTCAATTGAAAAAGGCGATGCTGTGGCGATTGATATTGTGGCTCAAATAAGAAAAGCTAGTGAAGATAGAAAAATAAAAGCAATTGTTTTTATGATTGATTCTAATGGCGGTGATATAAATACAGCCGAAGAGATAACTAGAGCTGTAAAGGAAGTGAAAAAGCCCACAGTGGCTATTATTCGTTCAATGGGTGTATCTTCAGCATACTGGATAGCTTCAGCAACAGGACGCATCTTTGCTTTACCTACTTCAGGCACAATAGACATCGGCGTGACAAATTCTTATGTTGATAATGTAGAAAAAAACAAAACAGACGGACTAACTTTCCATCAAATATCTTTTGGTAAATATAAAGATATGCAAAATCCCGATAAGATACTGACACCAGACGAAGAAAAATTAGCTATAGCACAGACTACAGAAGTTGCTCAAGTATTTATAAAAGAAATAGCTGAAAATAGACATATTCCATTAGAAAAAATACAAACTATTGCTGACGGTTCTGTAATACTTGGACAAGATGCTATTAAACTTGGTTTGATAGATGAGCTTGGCAGTTTTTCTGATGTTGATAGATATTTATCAGATACTCTGAAAAAGAATACAAGTATTTGTATTTTCAATAGTGAAATAAAAGATAAAAGAGAAAAATAAATTTAACTATTTTTTCTTCTGATGTCTGTCTTCTCTATGATTTCTAGTAGTTTTTCTTCTGGGCTGATCATTGGTTCACTTAAGTCTAGATTTCCAATAAATCTTAGATATTCTTTTGACTCATCCATCGTTGGGAATATAGGAATTGTATAATATTTTGATGGTTGAAATATATTAAACTCTTCCATTGGTGGGATGAGCGGTTTTTGAGCAAGAAGATTCATTGACCATATTCTTCCACCCTTTCGTGATTCTCTTTTAGAGTAAATAGGATGTGGCATTTCTCCATCGTCATTAAAAGAAATATTCTTTAATAGAAATTCTTTAACCCATACGTCAATTGGAAATTTTTTCTGTAATTTATTAATTTCCTCTATAGTATTAAACTTCTCTTTCCAAAGTAATTTTCTATTATTATCAATGATTGGGTATACTCGAAATATTCCATCATCTCTTTTAATATCTTTTAATTTCATAAGTAACGAATCTTCACAAATTAAGTTTCCAAGAACAACTATTCTAGTATTTTCATCACCAAGGGGCATAATTTCACTCATAAAACGAGCATAGAGCTTATTACGCTCACTATCATCAAGTTTCATTGAATCATCTTCTAGGTCATCACCAATAACAAGATCAGGTCTAGCTGATTTATGTTTTATGCCTCTAATACTTTGTTCTTTTGAAATTGATAATATTTTTGCCTCACGATATGTTAACTCTAGAGACATTTTTCTCCATTCTTTCTCATCATCAGAGAATGGTCCAAAGTCTTCACGTAATAATTCATTATTTAACAACTCTTCTTTAATGTTATTAAAATGATTTTTTGCTTGATCTTGAGACTGGCTAACTATTACTGCAAATTTATTTTGTGGTTTTCCAAGAATAGACCATAGAACATTTACTGTGTTCAATATAGTTGATTTTCCTGATCCTCTAAAGGCCATAATAGTTATCATTTTATATTTTTCATCTCTGAGAATATTAAACATTTCAATATGAAATGGTGCAAATTGAAAACTGAAATAATGTCTTAAGTAAATAAGAGCAAACCACAGTGGATCTTCGTGAGCTAACCACTTTCTTAATTTCTGATCTCCTAATATTTTCTGTAATTCATTTTTACTAATTCTTTTTGCCATAATTGTTTTTCTTAATTATAAAAGAAGACATAGCTATTGCTTTCCTAAATATTTTTTCTTGCTCTCTATTAAGTTCTGGCATAATTCCACCAGGTCTTCTTTGCATAAGTTTATTTCCATATCTTGAACTGTTATTTTTCAACCATAGAGCAATAGCTGGCATTTTCTTTTCCTTTATCATCTGTACTATCTGTGATTCACTCATATCATTTATTAATTCTCTGCCTTCTTGTAACGCATTGTCTGCTTTTTTTAGAAATTCAGAATCTTCTTTCAACCATCGGTAATAACTAGCCCTACCGACTCCTGCTCTTTTACAAGCAATTTCAATAATAGGCATTTCTGAAAGAGATTTTATCAATGCTTCCTTTTCTTTTTGCTGTCTTACATCAATGGTATTTTTGTAATTTTCATTTTTCATAACTTTTTCGCTTTTTTACCTGTTAACTTTGACCATCTATTTAGAATTACTTCAGCATAGACTGGGGATTTTTCCATAAGGTAACACTTACGTTTCATTTTAATAGATGCAATGAGGGTAGAACCACTTCCTCCAAATGGTTCAACGATCAGATCTCCACGCTTAGTCAGAACCTTGATATATGGAATTAATATTTCAATTGGCTTGGTGCCAAAAATAATTCCTTGTCCTGAACTTTTTTCATCTGCAGCTTTAAATTCCAAGAAATCGGTTGGACAAATCTTTTTTCCTTTTTGATATCCTTCCCAGTGTGGTTTTCCTGAAATAGCATAGAGAGCCGTTTCATAATCATTTTGTAATAATTCTTCTTCGGGTTTTTTATTTAGATTTTCTTGATTATGAGAACTTCCCACCATGGCAATATCATGTTTGTTGAAGAATTTATATCTCGCAGCAAAACCTTGTACTCGATTTGGAAGATGCCAGACGATCATGTTTTTAACCTTCCAATATTTTTCCATCTCATTCCAAATAGTTCTGATATTTTTCCAATTTTCATAGACGATAATATGAAAATCGTCTTTGGCAAATGTTTTAACATTTTTCATCCAAAGTTCTGTAAAGTTATCTGGTAAAGAATCAGTTTCCAAGTATCTGCGATCTCTTTTTGCGCCAAACCCAGTTACTGCACTCCCTTTCTTTTTTTTACCATGTAAATAATCTAGGATATATGGTGGATCAGTCATAACCATGTCTGATTTTTTATCTCCCATCAGTTTATCCACGTCGCTAGAAATCGTACTATCTCCACACATCAATCTTGAGCCATCTAAATCATAAACATCTCCTTTTTGTACTCTAATTTTATCAATCTTTAGTTTTCTTAATTCTTTCTCTAAATCAAAATCTTCCGGTTCGTCTTCAAGGGCAAAGATATCATCTAAATCTTCACTCGAAAAACCTATGTCTGATAAAAATGATTCATCAAAAGTTGCTAAAATATCCCAATTAAATTCTCCAGTGTTTTTATTTAATCTGATGTTTAATTCTTTTTCTTTTTCAACATCTGGGATATTAATATATACCACTGGTACAGTATCAATACCAAGTTCTTTTATTATCGATAATCTAAAATGACCACCGATAACAATATTCTTTCTTTCTTCAGATGAATTAACAAGCAATGGATCGACGATGCCATACTTTGTTATACTTGCTTTTAATTGTTTCTCCGCTTCCTTGCTCCACGTGCGTGGATTATATTCACAAGGATGGAGATCTATAACTGGAACATAGGTAATATTTAATTTACTCATATGTTTTTTTATAATTACTTCTTACGTATCGACTAAATACGTAACATTTATAATGCAACGTTTTAGTAACGAGTTTTTATCTCAACTAGAGTTATATAAAAAGAAAAAGACTTAGTTGAGACAACAAACGAACGTTTAAAAACGTTGTTTGTTTCCTCGACTAAGTCTCTAAGTTGTTTTCCTGAAGGCTATGGTATATTTCTAAGCCCGGTACAAAACTTCTTAGGATTTGTCATGATTCCGTGTTGTTTAACTTGCCCAATTTATTCCAAGCTATGGTCCCTTTTAGGTAGATGAGCACTGAACTAATCTCATCACAAATATAACAATATTTGTTCTCTTAAGAACAGAATCAGAAACGCGAACAAAGAACTCTTTTATTAGTATTACACTTATAAAAATAAATGCAAATACACACAAGTGGAAAATAAATTAAAGTATTGTCATTTATACAGTTGAAATTTTTAACACAAGAGAAAGTATATTATAGATTATTAGAATATGCGGTATAATTAAAGTAGTATGTTTTGCACGAATTGTGGAAACAAAACTCATACAGAAGATAAATTCTGCGGAAATTGTGGTAAGGCAATTCAGCGTACAAGTATTTCGGATGTAGAAAGACTATCTCCTAAAATAGAAACAAAACCAACGCCCCCAATATACAAAGAGCTAGAGTATGTGCCACCGACTACTCAACACTCTCGTCGCAACATCCAAAACGATGCAAAAACTGAAAAGAAAAAAGAAGAACATAAAGAAGAGTTAAGAAAGTTATTAGAAAAAGAAAGAGGACGAGAAATCACCGACCAAGAACTCTTTGAAGCAAATCTTTGGCTTACAAACTACGCCAAAATTATTTATGATTGTGCTCAGACAGATTTCCAGCGAAAGAAAAAATTGGAAGAAAATCCAAAGGGTTTTCATATTGAAGGTAAGGGATACACTTGTTGTGTTTGTCACAACTCTGTCTCCGATGAACAAACATGGTATGACGAAAACGGTATCAAATGTTTAATCTGTCAGAATGCGTTAGATAAAAAAGTAATCCCATCATCAGTGGCAAGTGACAATGAGAGCTGGTATTCCGTACATGATTTTGAAAGTAGTTTCTTTGTGAAACCAAACGCAGTTAGAAGATTTGTAAAAGAGGGTCTCTTAAAGCCACGAATAATAAAAGGTCCTTCGGATCGCACCCACTATCAGTTGTTCCTTATAGAAGACCATGAGGGTATCTTACCTCCTAAAGAAATAACTAAATGGCCACTGGTTAAATTCAAAAAAGATGGTAAGGATTGGTATCATTCAGAGCCTTGGTTTATGCATAGTAACCCCAAAGAAGTTCTAGGTGGATATAAAATACTTGAGTATATGTCAACGCTGAAAGAAAACGAGATAAAGCAATCATACCCTGATTTAAGTTTTCAATTGCACGAAGGATCAAAGTCTATATTAAAAGTAGATTGTATTGAAGAAAATCCCCACGAGCCTATCAAGGAGGAGTCTAAAAATGAGACAGAAAACAAGTAGCCCTTGTAGTGTCTCATTTGTCTCATTTACATCAAAATACCTTTACTTTACAATAAAGCAGTTATGACTCGAGTGCCTAAACGAGACACACTAAAATATGCTAGAATACCCTTACAAGGGTTGAACCAATTATTACTTAACTCGAGTGTCCCGCCAAAATTCGGAATTCAAATTTCCGCCAAAAATATGGTCGGCACGAAGTGCCGTCTGTTCTGAATTCCCCCCAAAAAATCCTAATTCTGCAAGGATTCGCCACGCTCCGCGTGGCTCAAAAAGTACGGTTCGATCCTTAATTTGAAAGTTCGAACCGACTTTTTTGAATTCCCGAAAAATCTTTTCGGGAATTCCCTCGTTTGCCAATTCCATATTGTTTATACTGGATTTTATGAATCTATCAGCAAGTTCGAACCGATTATGAGATTTTTTCTCAAAAGCGGATAATTTCTCTTTGAGAAGCTGTTTTTGATTTACAAGTTTGCTTTTCATTTCACGATATTCCTCTATGGAAAGTGCGTTTTCAAGATATGCGGTCATCAGCTTCTCTATTTTTGAATCTAAAAGATAAATTTCATCTTTTGTTTTTTGAGAAAAAATCTCACTTGATTGATTTTCTGATTGCCGATCTTTCTCATTTTCGGCAATCATCCAATTTGCCCAATCAAGTGGCAAAGAAACTTTTTTGATTTCCGTTCTAATTTGAGAAGTGATGATTTCTTCACGGACATATTTTTGCAAACAAGGATTTTTCCGTTTAGTGCAACGAAGATAGTTATGTCCTTTTTGTGTTTCAGTGGTAATGAAACATTTACACTCTCCACATCGGAAAAATCCTCGATATAAATATTGTTTAAAACCTTTTTCTTTCGGTTTGCTTTTTCTCGTCATCACTTCTTGGACGGAATCAAAAAGTTTCTTTGTGATAATCGGTTCGTGCTTTCCTTCATGGATTTCACCGCCATATCGCATTAGTCCGGTGAAAAATGGATTTCTCAATATATCGTGAATATTTGAAATGGAAAGCTCTCGATTTTGTAGCGAACGAAATCCAAGATCATTTACCATATCTCTAACTTGTCGGAGGGTATATTTACCAGTTGCATATGCCTCGAACGCTCTTTTGATATATACCGAACGCTCGGGGTCTGGAATAATTATCTTTTTCTCTTTGTCGTTTAGATATCCAAGAGGAGCGTTTCGAGGCCAAATACCGTCTTTCAATTTTTGTCTATGACCTCGTTTGATGTTCTCCGACAAGCTATCAACGTAATACTTGGATTGAGAAAAAGCGATTGAGAGCATAAATTTACCTTGCGGTGTCGGATCAAACCAAAAAGTATTAAATTTTAAATCTTTTATCACTCCAGTATCAACGAGATAAATAATTTTTCCTCCATCTACGGAATTTCTCGCAAGTCTGTCGGGATGCCACGCCAAAATACCAGACGCTTCGCCTTTTTCCATTCTCTCAATCATTTCGTTAAACACAGGGCGACCTGGTATTTTGGCGGTCTGCTTTTCGACAAAGACATCTACAACCTCAATTTGCTCTTTTAGTGCTAATTCTTTCAGTTCCGAAAGCTGATCGGAAATACTGCGGACTTGTCTGTCTTTGTCGTCTGTGGACTTGCGAGTATATATGAAAAACTTTTTTGTTTGATCGTTCATATCAGTATTTCAATATTACCATTTTTGGATTTGCATTGGCAAACGAAAGCCACGCGGAGCGTGGCAAATGCTGGCGGGGGAATACTTTTGTGCGCAAAGCGCTCCCTGCTCGGGGCGAAGCCCCGAGCTTAGTTTCGGCGAAAATGCGGATTTCGTTTTTTGGCGGTGTCTGCTGGACAAAGTTCGAAACTATTTCGAGCAAAATCCAGAGGTTGCCTAAATGATACCACATTCCGCAGGGCTACGCCCTCACGCCCCTACGGGGCGTGCTCTCGCAAGCGAGAGGGCGGAAATGTGGAAATG
>CAISUD010000043.1 GCA_903888625.1 uncultured bacterium | reverse complement strand
TAAATTGCCCGACAAGGTCGACATAAAAGCTTGCACGGGGCCAAGTGAAGGATTAAAAGCCCAAACAATTATCCAAGGAAGCAATCCGCGCACTATAAAAACAGCGAAAATCATTCCCCATAATAGAAACCACTTCCTGGCCCTTTTACTCATCGTCCCTAGGACTTCGGCATTGATAACTGCATTATCAATAGACGAAATAGTCTCAAAAAGCGATAAACCAACAACCGTAACAATTAATGAAATTATCATACTTACATTTTACTATATTTTGCTATTTTTGTCTGTTAGAAAAAAATGTATTTATTTAAGGCACTACGATAGACACGATATGGTTTCGGACCGACGAAAGCTTTGCTATTCAAGAAAATTGTCGGTGTGCCATACAGATTGGTCTTGGTAAGCTCCTCTACTTGATTTTGCACGACTTCTTTTGTTTCACCACTTTTAGCGCATTCATCTATCGCCTTTACGTCAAAAGAAAATTTCCCTAAAATTGTATCCGTATTGGCAGGGTTAAGTACATAATCTTTGTCAGCACTAAATAAATAAGCATTGAAATCCCAGAATTTATCTGGATAATTTTTGTTTACACAATAGGCTGTCTCGGCCAAGGCAGTAGTATTGCCTTTGGCTGGATAATGAGCAAAAATAAAATTAGTTTTCTTGGAGGCTACCAATTTCAAAATATCTGGATAAGCTTTACGACTATAATCACAAGCATAGCAACCAATGAAAACGACAGTGTCTTTCGAATTAACATTTTGAGTTGGGAAACTTGATAAATCTACATTTTGTAAGGTTACATCTTTACTTGAACTTTCGGTAATCGGACATTGATTGTCAATTTCAGTCACCGCATTATTCGAGCCACTTGGATCAAAAGCACAGAAGCCACTTTCATTGAGACCATTACAACTACCATAAACATAAAAATTATATCCTCCTCGAAGTACCCAAACAGTACTGCCCACCATCAGAATGAAAAAAATCCAAGACAAAATTTCATAATGCTTATTGACCATTTTGGCTAAAAAAGTCGAACGATTGATTAATTTTGATAAAATTTTACTTTTTATTTTTTCTTTAAAATTACTGGTACAGGGTCGGAAAGTTACTCGGTGAAAAACACAACTAAAAGCTTCTTTCGCGAGAGCTCGGTGTGAAGCACTAAAGATTCCCATTATTCCAAAGACAATTAAAGCTATAAGACAAGGCATTTTTTAAATTATTTTCATTATTTTATTAAAATTTTCGACAAATATTTTGGCTTCTTCCATAGTATTGTAAATATATAAAGATACTCGAGCTGAATTTCTTATTTTCCTGTCTGCAAAATACGAATGCACACAATGCTGGCCAGAACGAATCTCAACCATGGCCATGCTGTCTAACATTATAGCAAATTTATGCATATCTGTACCCTCTAGATAAAAATTAATTATTCCTGAACGAAGGCTTGGATCTTGTGGACCGATAATTTTAATTTGTGGAAATTTTGAAATTTCATCGGTAATATATTGGTTTAATTCTAACTCATGATTTTTAATATCTTTGAAGTTAAATTGACTTAAATATTTTACTGCTTCACCAAGCCCGATAATCCCTGCATAGTCTTGCAACCCGGCTTCAAATTTTTCTGGAACCGGCAACATTTTGTAATCTGTATAAGTAGTAAATTCGACTGTATCCCCCCCGACTAAAAATGGGTTCAAACTTTCTAATAATTCATATTTGCCATAAAAAACTCCAGTGCCAGTCGGCCCCAGCATTTTGTGACCAGAAAAAGCTATGAAATCTACATCTAAATCTTGTACATCAACTTTTTGATGTGGCAAACTTTGAGCACAATCTAAAAATACAAGAGCTTTATTTTTATGAGCAATCTCGACAATTTCTTTGGCAGGATTGGTGACTCCGTCCAAGTTGGAAGTATGCACCATCGAAACGAGCCTCACCCCTTTGACTAATTCTTTAAATTTTTCTAAATCGAAAGTGTTATTTATATTTGAAGGACAAATTCTGACTTCAATCCCAATTTTATCTCGCAGATATAGCCAGGGCACAAGATTTGAATTGTGCTCTTTGTCGGTAACTAAAACGATATCTCCTTTTTTAAAAGGAAAGGCATTGGCTAGTAAATTTATCCCTTCAGTAGTGTTGCGAGTAAAAATTATTTCATCAGTTTTTTTGGCTCCGATAAAATCAGCTACTAATTTTCTGGCTTCTTTTGTTTTTTTAGTAGCCTGTTCGCTCAAATGGTGCGAGCTTCTAAAAGCACAGGCTGAATATTTAAAATAATAATCATCCATGGCTTGCACCACCACATCTGGTTTTAAACTCATACAAGCACTGTCGAAATACACCATTTGCCCTCCGGCAGGATTATTTAATATCTTAAAATCGGCTCTAATTTTCTTGGTATCCAACATAATTTTATTTTTGTATTATAGCATATTTTTGCGAAAGCGGTGTCTGCTGGACAAAGTTCGAAACTATTTCGAGCAAAATCCAGAGGTTGCCTAAATGATACCACATTCCGCAGGGCTACGCCCTCACGCCCCTACGGGGCGTGCTCTCGCAAGCGAGAGGGCGGAAATGTGGAAATG
>CAISUD010000042.1 GCA_903888625.1 uncultured bacterium | reverse complement strand
GCACCCAAATGTAAATCGGAACCATTTTGTCCAATGACTGTTTTAATATATTCTTCTAATTTTGTTTTGTAATCCATCCCGTTAGAGATAGGAAATTTTTAAATTTCCGTAGTTCTATTACTTGCTATTAAAATTTCGACATCGAACAATTTTACCATATTTATTTTATTTTTAACTATATAATCTCTAACGGGATCCATTATTATTTTTTATTTAATAAAATTTCTAAAACTTTACTAACGACTTCAGCTGGAGTCGCATTGGCTTTGACAATGTAACCCGAAGCGCCTAAACTCATCCCTTGATCAATATCAGATTGCTGACCTTTATTGGAAAGAATTATTTTGATTGCTTTTTCAGCTAATTTCCCTTCATTAATTTTCCCTAGCATTTGAAAACCATCCATCTCGGGCATAATCACATCCATTAAAATAACTTCTGGGGAGAGGCCAGCACTCAATTGTTCTATTGCTTTAGCCCCTCGATCAGCAGTGTGCACTTCAAAATTATTCTGCCCAAACTTCATTGCATACATATCAAGCAGAAACATATCGTCGTCAACTATTAAAATTTTCTTTTTGTCTTCCATCCCGTACGAAATAGGACGCGTACACCTACGCTTTCTTGTCCCTTTTGTTATTAATAATATTTTTTGTGTTTTTCATAATTTTATTTGTTTTATGCGTCCGCGATTTCGTTCGGGACCATATACCTTCATTATACAACTTTCATTTCCATTGGCAATTCCACAAAAAAGCTTGTGCCCTTGCCTTCTCCTTCTGAATCGGCCCAAATGCGACCTTGATGTTTATCAACAATCAACTTCACAGTATAAAGCCCATAGCCAGTACTATCAACATTGATAGCGACAGAATTTGCTCCCCGACCCCCTTCTTTAAATAAATTCTTTTTATCTTCATCGGTAATTCCTACTCCAGTATCGTGGACCGAGAAAAGAATTTTGTCCGCCTTTTTTTCAAGTTTAATATCAAGACCTCCTTCACGCGTATACTTGATAGAGTTATCTATTAAATTGTGTACAACTTCTTTCAACCAGAATTTATCTCCAGTAATGTTGTAATCGCCATCCCCGATTTCACTCTCGAATTTTAACCCCTTGGTTTCAGCTGAAGGTTTCATTTCGTCGCAGACCGCCGTCACAAGTTCTTTGAAATCAATTTTTTGCATATCATATTTCACCATTCCCGTCTGCAAATTGGCAGCATTCAAAACCAAATCAACAGTTGCGATACCTTCATTGTCGGAAGCAAGTCCCCTTTCTCCCATTTCTTTTAACTCAGGAGTAATTACTCCGAAACTTCCATCTAGCATTTCAGCAAAAATATATTTTGACCGAGTAAAAGACCCCTTAACTTTATGAGTCACCAAGTGAGTCAACGATTCGCGTTGCTGTAGCAAAACTTCAAGTTGTTCTTTTTGTTTAATTTCCTTTTTAACTGACTTAATAAGCAATATACCAAAAATAATACCTCCAAAAAAAGTAATTCCAACTAGCACAAACTGAATTGTGGTTTTAATAAATAAAAATTCAGAACCTATCATTATCGCAAGTCCCCAAACTAATACTTGAGTTGCAAAAAGTTTTCCATTAAAAGCCTTAAAGCGAACAATTAATATACTTATATAAATCATAAATATCACCATCCCAAAAAGTCCAAACAATTCAAACTGTGAATCTAGTAAAATTCCTACCTTTACAAGATACGTTGCCAAAAATTCTATTCCGAAAAAAGAAAAAAGAAATAATTCAATCCCCATCCCCATAAGAACTATTTGTTTTTTAAAACTGTAATCTGAAATACGATATTTACGAATAAGTAAAATAAATATCCATATTATCGCTAAAAAACCAAGCGAACTTGTGTAAATTTTTAAAGAAAGAGACTCAAAATCAAAAGCATCACAATTTGTTATATTAAAACCACCTATATTAAAATACGTAGGTGCTAAAATTAATATAGGAGCAAGTAATGTCAAAAAAATAATTTTTAAACGGACACTTACATCATTTTTCGTAAGAAAAGCATAAATAAAATAAATACAAAATATAGCAATAAAACCAAGAATCAAATCATAAAATGGCCAAATAAAAGCAAATAAACCTCCGTCATTGCCTGCCCACACAATAAGTGTCGTAAACGTCCAAAGTGAAAAAAGAATTGTGATCAAAAAGAGGAGGCGATTTAATAAAAGATTCCTACCGCTCCAAAAAATATAAAAACCCAACAAAAGAGCTATTATGGTTGCTGGAATTTGAGCATAGTATAATAATACTGGAACATCACTAGAAAATAAAAGGTATATTGGATTGGGGTACAAATAACAAATCATATGTTTATATTATTTGAATTATTAATTGGATCAGCTTGAACTCTTGTTTTTACATCTATCGGTGTCTGACAAGGATTATCTTTATCACTAGTACTTTTATTGCAATAAGTTACAGAACACTTACGGTCGATTAAAAGACAAATATTAGCTAAGTCACAATTTATTATATCTTGCCCACATTCTTTATATAAGTCAGGTTCATATTTTTGCATTTCAGTATAATAATCTGGTTTTGTACACGCATCATCATCGCAACTCATAAAACACTTTCCTGTAATAGGGTCGCAAGAACCATGGTAACTAACAACATAATCATGCTTAACCATGAAACGATAATAAGAAAAACCAATAAAAAAAACAACACATAAAGAAAGGGTTAAGAAAAAAAAGTAATTGTTAAAATATTGTTTCATAAAAGTAAATAAATTATATCAGAAATGATGCATCAAGTGAAGTTAATGTACAGTTAAAATAAACATCTATTTCATAAAAAGTATATACGTTCCAATCCCTGTTATGCATATAGCAATAATCTTTGGCCATAAATGTCTTGCTTGAATTTTCTCTGAAGAAATTTTTGGTAAAAAAATAGTCAAAAATATCCCTATTAATAAAACAAATACTGGCTGGAAAGAATCTGTTAGAAGAACAAGGGATACTGGGGCCAGTATATACGCAAATGCAAAAATTATATTGCCGAGTATATATAAAGCTTCATTTAAAAAATTAAACGATAAAATTATTTTGGAATTACTTTTCATCGCTAATAAAAAATTTTCTCGATATGAACGAATAAATATAAATATTATGATTCCAACTACAAATAATGTTAAATTTTCCCAAAATAATGATCTTACAACATTTTCTTGAAGTGCTACCATTTTAAAAATGGTATCACCAGCCGCCCAACAAAAAGCTGCTCCGAGCATGGGCAAAATTACTTTTTTACGAAGTTTAAACCTATTATCTAAATCCATCTCAAAAGAGATTATTGTAGCTCCAAAAATTATTAGAGCCATCGCTATAAATTGCAATCTGTTTAATGTTTCTCCTAAAATTAAATATCCAAATACATATGCAAATACAGGCACCAATTGATAAAATACAATTACAACAGATGCCTCATCATGTTTTAATGCTATTAAATAAAACCACAACACTAATAAATGAAATAGTGCTACTATAACCAAAACTAGCATATTACTTAAGCTAACATTAAACACAGATCGATTAACTAAAAATAAAAACGGAAGAGCCAAAACAGAAAAAAGAGCAGAAAAAAGAAAAAGTGCACCTATTCCACCTTTAAAGTACTTTTCTAGAATTATTTTATCTAAATGATTTGTACATGCATAAAAAAACGTACCCGCTAAAGCTATAAAAAACCAAGTCATTACTGTATTATATACTATTTATTAATAAATGAAACCTTTTGAAAAATTTGATTAATATACTATACTATGGAAGTAGTCCTATGAATATACTTTTTATATCAAACGATTTAATAGCAGGAAACCTGGCATATCTTTTAAAAAAAGAAGGTCATTCTGTTAAATTATATATTGATTCAAAACATCAACGTAATAATTTTGATCATCTTGTAGACAAAACTACCAATTGGAAAAAAGAACTAGAATGGGTGGGAAAGGATGGTTTAATCATTTTTGATGATATTGGCTATGGCAAAATACAAGATAGATTAAGAAAACAAGGATATATTGTTTATGGTGGAAACTTTTTAAGTGACCAGCTTGAATCAGAAAGACAAAAAGCTCAAGAAATTTTCAAAGAAAACGGTCTAATAACCAAAGAAATAATAGACTTTAAAAATGTTTACGAAGCCCTTGAATATGCTATTGCTAACCCAAAAACCTGGGTAATCAAACAAAATGGTTCTGCTCCAAAATCGCTAAACTATGTTGGTGAATTTAATGATGGAAGAGACATTGTATCTGTTTTAAAAAGTTACTTAATAGATAAAACAATAAATCGTACAAAAATAAGTTTACAAGAACGTGTTTACGGAGTAGAAATAGCAATTGCTAGATATTTTAATGGAGAAAACTGGGTTGGACCAGTTGAATTTAACATAGAACATAAAAAATTTTTGTCAGGAGACATAGGACCTACGACTGGAGAAATGGGGACACTTGCCTGGTACGATGAGAAAGGAGAAAACACTTATTTTTATAAAAAAACTTTAGAAAAAATGACTCTATATCTTAGAAAAATAAAATTCAAGGGACATTTTGATATTAATTGTATTGTGAATGAAAAAAACATCTACCCACTTGAAATTACTCCAAGATTTGGAAGCCCGATAGTTCACTTACAATCAGAAATACATAAATCACCTTGGGGAGAATTATTATATTCAATTGCAAAAGGTGAAAATTATAACTTAAAATGGAATAAGGGTTTTGGAATAGTAATTTTAGTAGCCTTACCTCCTTTCCCGTATTTTTCAAGAAGCACAAAAATGTATTCACATAATCCAAATATTTTTTTTAAAAACTTAAATGAAGATGACAAAAACCATATTCATTTTGAAGAAGTTTCTTGTTATGCAGATAAAATAGAAATGTACTATGTCTCAGATTATCGGGGTTACGTTTTATATGTTACAGGAATGGGGGAAAATCCTAAAGAAGCGGTAGAATCTACCTACAAAAGACTAAGAAAAATAATAATTCCCAAAATGATATATAGAAATGATATTGGAAAAAAATTTATTGAAGAAGACTATGCTAAATTAAAAAAATGGGGATATGTAAAATAACATATTTTCAAATCTTTTTATAAAAATTGTCTTGATGGCTTAATTTTGAAAATAATTAAATACACAGGCGTTGCCTGTGTATTATGTTTCCCTTTTTATCTGCTCACTAAAGGTTAATATCTTATAACTTTTTTCTACTATACCATAATGTCTATAAATCTGAGAAGTCGAACAACGAATATGGTCTTCCCAATCTAAGCCAAGAGCTAAGGTAGCTTTTTCAACATCATCCCAACTTTTCCCCTCAATTTCAAGATAGGTTGGAATTAATGGCCAAGAATCTATACAAAAATCTACATCATTAAAAATATATTTGACCCTTTTGTTTTCTTCGTAAAACTTTTCGACCATACCTATCGCTCTCAGTAAGTCTGCAGTTTTTTCAAAATCACTTACCATGATTTCTGTTTCATACATCCCTTCATCCTTAAACTTATCATCACCAATACCAAAT
>CAISUD010000041.1 GCA_903888625.1 uncultured bacterium | reverse complement strand
TCAAGAATATTATCTTAATCCTAGAAGAACTTGGAAATCTCTTGAAGAATATTTACATTTCTACAATTACGAAAGAATTCATTTAGGAAAATATTTAAATGGAATGATTCCGGTCGAGAAATTGAATTATTATTTATCCACAGTGTCACCCTTGAAGGTTAACTAAACAATTTTTTTAACTTTGCAAATTTTAGTTAAGTCAGACAAATCTCATGTTATAGTTGTAATATGTATAAGGATAGAAAAGGGAATTTTCATAAAAAACCATTAAATATATTCCTGTTTCTAGCTTGAATAATAAAAATATGAACAATATGCACTTAAAAGTATTAAAAAGTTTAATTTAATTACATTGATTTATTTACCAAGTTTCTGCTATCGCATTTTTTTGGTAAAGTATTATAATTTATATTATGAGTTTAGAGATAGAAGTTCTTGAATATTTGAGTAAAAAAAGACCAACTTTAAGATATAAAGGGTTGAGAGTTGGACTTTTGGGTTTACCAGACTTTAACCATTATAAATATCAAACTTTAGCAAATAGATTTTCAATTCTTTCTAAAAAGGAATTTATTAGAAAATCAGATAAAGGAGAATATTTTATAACAGCTAGAGGAAGAGAATTTTTAGAAAAACAAAAAAATATTTTAAAAAAGTTTAAAGGAGAGGAAAACGAAAGTTCTCCAAAGGATTTATTAATTGTTTATGATATTCCTGAAAACAAAAAGAAAGAACGCGAATGGTTTCGTTTTCATTTAAAAAAATTTAATTTTTTTATGATTCAAAAAAGTGTTTGGGTTGGTCCTTCACCATTGCCAAAAGATTTTTTAGAATATTTAGATGAAATTAAACTAGGGGATAATTTTAAAAAATTTAAACTTTCAAAGGGTTATGGAAAGAAATAACTTACCAGCTTTATGCTATCGCAAATACTTGGTAAGTAGAATTTTAATTTTTTATTGAAATTGTAAAAAAAATCTTTTTAGGGTAAGATAGGGGATATGCGACAATCACAATATTTTTTAAAGACTTCAAAAACTTCTTCTGAGGAGGATAAGATGATTTCTGCTAAATTACTTAAACAAGCTGGTTATATTCGAGAGTCAGTAGCTGGGCGTTATTTTATTTTACCAATTGGTCAAAAAGTCCAGCAAAAAATTATGTCTATCATTAAGGATGAAATGGATCGATCTGGAGCACAAGAAATGCTAAGTCCTATTTTACATCCATTAGAGTTGTGGAAGGAAACCAATCGTACAAATACAACTGGTTTTGAATTAATGAAAGTAAAAGATAGACGAGATTCAGAATTTGCTTTAGGTGGTACGGCTGAAGAAATGTTCGTTGATTTAGTTAGGAAATTTGAAATTTCTTATAAAGAATTACCTTTTCATCTTTATCAATTTTCTCCAAAGTTTCGTGACGAACTTCGGGCTCGAGGTGGTCTTTTGCGCGTACGTGAATTTATTATGAAAGATGGTTATTCTTTTCACAAAGATGAAGAAGATTTCAAAAAAACTTATGAGGAGATGAAAAAAGCTTATACCCGAATGTTTGATCGAATGAATTTAAAGACTGATATAGTAGAGTCTGACAATGGTTATATTGGTGGTGAATATTGTCATGAATTTGTCGTTCCATCAGAAATTGGGGAGAGTCGTTATTTTTCTACAGA
This sequence comes from uncultured bacterium, assembly GCA_903888625.1. Classification (GTDB taxonomy): domain Bacteria; phylum Patescibacteriota; class Minisyncoccia; order Phycocordibacterales; family UBA9973; genus UBA9973. The sequence continues at coordinate 46,025 of CAISUD010000041.1, read as the reverse complement.
AGATGGTAGTTATTCAGCTCATGAAGATATCGCAAAGTTTAAAAAAGAAGAAAAAAATATTAGTGAACAATTAAAAGAAATGGAAGAAGTTGAAGCAGTGCGCGGTACCACTATGGAGGATGGCGTTAAATTACATAAACTTCCACTGTGGCAACAAATTAAAGATGTTTTGTTTGTCGATGATAGGGGGAGATTTATTTTAGCAATTATTCGTGGGGATTTAGATGTGAATGAAACAAAATTAAAACATATTACTAATGCTAATAATTTACGTCATGCCTCTGTTGAAGAAATTGCTTTATACATAGATACTGTTCCTGGTTTTATTTCTCCGGTTGGAATTCATAGTAGGGTGTTAAAAGATAAAGAAATTATTGTTGTAGCGGATGATTCGTTAAAAACTGTAGTAAATATGTATGGTGGTTCAAATAAAAATAATCGTGATTTATTAAATGTAAATGCGCGAGATTATAAAGAACAAATAAACTTTGAAGGTGATATTGCTATGGCTCGTCCTGGAGATTTATCTTTAAATGGACAAATTTTAGTAGAAAAACGCGGAATAGAAGTTGGTAACATTTTTCAATTAGGATATCACTATACTAAACTTATGTCTGGATCTAATTTTACAGATTCGGACGGAAGTCAAAAACCATATTATATGGGTTGTTATGGGATTGGTATTGGTAGAACATTGGCTGCGATAGTGGAAAAATTTAATGATGATAAAGGGATTATTTGGCCTGAATCTGTGGCACCATTTACAGTACATATGCTTTCTTTGGGTGATAAAGAAAATGTGAAGATTGAAGCAGAAAAACTATATGGAGAATTAAAGAAAAATAATATTGAAGTTTTATTTGATGATCGAACAGAGGTTTCTGCAGGAGAGAAATTTGCCGATGCAGATTTGATTGGAATTCCATATCGAGCCGTAATTTCAGAAAGAAGTTTGAAAGAGGGCGGAATTGAATTAAAAAAGAGGACAGAAGAAAAAGGAAAAATTATTGGTATTAATGATTTATTGAAGTTACTAGAGCCTAGAGCCTAGAGCCTAGAGCCTGTGTTTTATTTATGTTTAAAAAATTCTACAAATTAATTTCAAATGATATCGGGATAGATTTAGGCACAGCCAATACTTTGGTTTATTTAAAAGGTCATGGAATTGTAATCAACGAACCTTCAGTAGTAGCTGTTAATCAAAAAACCAATCAAGTTTTAGCAGTTGGAGCTCAAGCAAAAGAAATGCTTGGAAGAACACCTGGCCATATTAAGGCCGTTCGACCACTTGTGGATGGAGTGATTTCTGATTTTGAAGTAACCGAAGAAATGCTTTCATATTTGATAAATAAAGCTGACAAAATGTCTAAAAAATTTGGCCGACCGAGAGTTTTAGTAGGAGTGCCTTCAGGTACTACCAATGTTGAAACTAGAGCTGTTTATGATGCAGCACGTTCGGCTGGAGCTCGAGAAGTTTTTTTAGTTGAGGAACCAATGGCAGCAGCTATCGGGATTCGTTTGCCTATCAAAGATCCTGTCGGTTCGATGATTATCGATATTGGCGGAGGTACGACAGATATTGCAGTGATTTCACTTGGAGGAATTGTAAAATCTAAAAATCTAAAAATTGCCGGAGATAAATTAAACAATGACATCATCACTTATATGCGTGATGAATTCAAAATTTTAATTGGTGAGAGGACGGCTGAATCAGTAAAAATTGCCATCGGTTCTGTTTTACCCGGTGAATATATGGAAACAGAAGTTCGAGGCCGAGACTTGTTAACTGGCTTACCACGAGAAGTGATTGTGACTGATTCGGATATTCGTGAAGCTTTGGCTTCTTCTGTTAAAGAGTTAGTTGATGGAGTTAAAGACGTACTTGAAACAACTCCGCCAGAAATTTTGTCCGATATCATGCATGGAGGGATCACTCTTTCCGGTGGTGGAGCTTTACTTGCAGGTCTCGATAGGCTTTTACAAAACAATTTAAAAATCCCAGTGTATATGGTAGATGACCCACTTTCAGCAGTAGCCCGTGGGACTGGTGTCATTTTGGATGATTTACCTTTTTATCAAGAAGTTTTGATTGGAAATCAAAATGAATTACCTCCTAGATAAAAAAAACAAAAAAAGAAAAACTTCTAAAATAATTTTTGGAGTATTTATTTTGTTTTTAGTAATCTATTTTCATGCCGGTATTTTTCGAGGTTTATCTTCCACATTTAGTTTTATCTTTCGCCCAGTAATAATTTTAGGCAAAAATATCGGTGGAGGAATTTCAAATGCAGGTTCAATTTTTCATACTAGAAGAACTTTAACAGAAGAGAACGAAACCTTACAAGCAGAGATTTCTGCGAGTGCAGTAGATCGAGCCAATTATGCTTCAGTCTTGGATGAAAATATTCAAATGAAAGAAATTCTTGGCCGAAAACCTCAAAATGTTTCAATGATTTTGGCAGGCATTTTAGAGAAACCAAATGTATCTCCATATGATACGTTAGTTATCGATGCTGGTAAAGACGAAGGTATAGTTGTCGGGCAAAATGTTTTTGCTCTTGGCAATGTCCCGATTGGCAAAATTACCGAAGTAGATACAAATTCGTCCAAGGTAATTTTGTTTTCAAATCCAGGGGAAAAAACTGAAGTAGTGATTTCTGGTCAGAATGTTTTTATGGAAGCTGTCGGCAGGGGAGGTGGAAATTTTGAAATGATTTTGCCGAGAGATTTTGTTTTGCCAGTTGGCACCGAAGTTGACCTGCCAGGAGTCACTCCACATATTTTAGGCACAGTTGCTACGATTCTTTCCGACCCGCGTGATGCCTACCAAAAAGCACTCCTAGCTAGTCCAATAAACATTTGGCAACAAAAGTTTGTGGAAGTTGAAAAATAGTTTTAATAAATTATTATTATCTACGCCATGGCGTAGATGTAAAATATGGAAAAAGAAAACGAAACTAAAATTTGTCAGAATTGTAAAAAAGAATTTGTTATTGAACAAAAGGACGAAATTTTTTTTGATAAATTTAAAGTTTCTGCTCCAGGTTTTTGTCACGAGTGTCGTTTACAAAGGAAATTAACTTGGAGAAATGAACGTACTCTTTATAAAAGGAATTGTGGTTTGTGTGACAAAGTTGTTATTTCTGTTTTTTCTTATGATAAACCATTTCCAGTATATTGCTATAGTTGTTATAGAGGAACAAACTGGGATCCACTTTCATACGGGCAAGAAGTAGATTTTACTAGACCTTTTTTAGATCAATTTTTTGAATTACAACAAAAGGTTCCGAGGCAATACGCGCTTGTTTTTAATAATATAAATTGTGATTACACTAATGGTGCCGGGTATAACAAAAATTGTTATTTGATTTTTGTGAGTGATCATAATGAAGATTGTTTTTATTCTTTTAATATTTATTATTGTAAAAATTCATTAGATCTCTCGACTTGTTTTAATTGCGAGCTTTGCTATGAACTTCTGAATTGCTCTAATTGTAGCAACTGTTTTTTTTCGAATGATTGCAGAGATTCATACAATATTTATTACTCAAAAGATTGTGTAAATTGTCACGATCTTATTGGTTGTGTGGGTCTAAGGAATAAAGCTTATAGTATATTTAATGTTTCATATTCTAAAGAGGAATATGAAAAAAAATGTTTAGATTTAAATTTAGAATCTTATAATTCAGTTATTGCCATAAAACAACAAGCATATGATTTGTATAAAAAATATCCTGTGAAATATATTCATGGAGCAAATAATAAAGATGTGACAGGAGATATGGTCAATAATTCAAAAAACGCTCTTTCTGTTTTTTCAGCAAAAAGTCTTGAAGACTGTAATTATATTATAAATGGAAATAAGGCCAGAGAATGCTATGAATGCTATGTCACAGTAGACGATTCAGAATTTTGTTATGATAGTTTAGGTTGTGCTGGTACCAGGAATGTAAAGGCAAGTCATTTACCTTGGGATAGCTATAATGTGGAATATACTGATGCTTGTGAGAGTTGTCATGATTTATTTGGTTGCGTGGGCCTTTTACATCACGATTATTGTATTTTAAATAAAAAATATGAAAAGGAAGAATATCTCTTATTAAGAGAAAAGATTATTGAAAATATTAAAAAAAATCCATTCAAAGATAAAAAAGGGAGAATTTATCAATATGGTGAATTTTTCCCGGCTGAATTTTCTCCATATGATTATAACGAAACTTTAGCAAATTTTTATTTTCCACTTGGAAAAAAAGAAGCTGAAAAACAAGGATATTACTGGAAAGATGGAGAGGTAAAAGAATATAAAATAACAATTGATTCAAAAGATTTACCAAATAATATTAGAAATGTTGACGATTCTATCTTAGGTGAAGTTATTCGTTGCGAGCATCAAGGAAATTGTTTAAACGATCAGTGTACGACTGCTTTTAAAATTACAGCTGGGGAATTAAATTTATATAGAAGATTAAATATTCCTCTTCCAAGATTGTGCCATAATTGCCGTTATTATGAACGTTTAAAATTAGAGAATCCTAAAAAATTATGGCAAAGAAAATGTATGTGTGCTGGAAAAAAATCAGAAAATAATTTATATAAAAATACAGCTCTTCATACCCATGGCGAAGAAAATTGTGAAGTTGAATTTGAAACGGCGTATGACAGAGCTGGTTCTGAAATAGTTTATTGTGAAAAATGTTATCAACAAGAAGTATATTAATATGCAAAACGAAACTAAAATTTGTCAGAATTGTAAAAAAGATTTTGTTATCGAGCAAGATGATTTTAATTTTTATGAAAAGATGAACATTCCGATACCGACATGGTGTCCAGAATGTAGAATGGTTCGCAGGCTTGTTTGGAGAAATGAACGCAATTTATTTCGTAGAAAAGATGCACTTACTGGCGAGGATTCTTTTTCTGGTTTTCCTGCTGAAGCTAATTTAAATACATACGAAAATAATTATTGGTATAGTGATAAATGGGACTCTCTTGATTATGGAATAGAGTACGATTTCTCGAAATCATTTTTTAAACAATTTTATGATTTATTATCTTCCGTACCGTTACCAGCAAAATCGTCAGCTGGATTCATGATCAATTCAGATTATTGCAATGAGGCAGGAAGACTGCGTAATGCATATTTATGTTTTGATGCTGACTTTGTTGAAAACTCTGCATATTTAGTTAAAGCCACGCATATTAAGGAAACTCTTGATTCCCATGAAGTGATAGAAGATGAATTATGTTATGAAGATGTTATGGTGCATAAATCTTATCGAGTGTTTTATTCTTTAGATTGTGAAAGTTGTGTAGATGTCTGGTTTAGTAAAGGACTTCGTGGTTGTACAAATTGTTTTGGGTGCGTAAATTTAAGAGGAAAATCTAATTATTTTTTTAATGAACCATTATCAAAAGAAGAATATGACAAAAAATTATTTGAATTAAATTTAAAATCATATAAAATAATTTCTGAATTACGAACTGAAGTTTTAGAGTTTTGGCAAAAATTTCCGGTAAAATATTATCACGGGATACGAAATGTTAATTGCACAGGCGAGAGAATTAGTGATTCTAAAAATGTAAAAGATTCTGTTTCAATACAAGAAGGAGAAAATATGAGATATGTTCAGATAAGTATATTAAAGGCAACTAATTCATATGATTGTGTTCAGCTTTTTATGGGAGCAGAAAATGCTTATGAATGTGTAACTGTAGGAGAAGGTGCATATAATTTAAAATATTGTTTTAATTGTTGGGCAGAGTCACGTGATCTTGAGTATTGTGGTTATTGTATTGGATCATCTGATTGTTTTGGTTGTGTAGGATTAAGAAAAAAACAGTATTGTATTTTTAATAAACAATATACAAAAGAAGAATATTTTGAATTACGAGATAAAATTATAAAGCATATGAATGAAATCCCATATGTTGATTCTCTGGGCAAGGGATATAAATATGGAGAGTTTTTCCCAGCTGAATTTTCACCATTAGCGTATAATGAAAGTTTAGCGCAAGATTATGTTCCTTTAAATTCAGCACAGGCTAAAGAAAAAGGGTTTTTGTGGCGTGAACCAAACAAGAAAGAATTTCAAACAACAATGCAAAGCGTTGATTTGCCCGATTCTATTAATGATGTGTCGGAAGATATTATTAATGAAATTATTGCTTGCGAAGAATGCAAAAAAGCTTATAGAATAGTTAAAATTGAATTACAATTTTATAAACGTATTGGCATACCACTTCCTCATAAATGTCATAATTGTCGATTTTTAGATAGATATAAATTTATCAATAAACCAAAATTGTATCATCGTTTATGCATGTGTGATAAAATGAATCATTTTCACGGGGAAGAGAAATGCGAAGTTGAATTTGAGACAAGTTATTCGCCTGATAGACCAGAAATTATTTATTGTGAAAAGTGTTATCAACAAGAAGTGTACTAATCTTACTTCTGCCCCCTCTACTTAATAAGGAGAGGGTGCCAAGGGCGGGTGAGGTGAATTTATGAATTTTAAAATCGAAAAAAAATTAGCAAATAGTTTGGGGAGGGTGGGGATGCTGGAAACTCCACATGGAGTTATCGAGACTCCGGCTTTTGTTGCAGTCGGGACAAAAGCTACTGTAAAATCACTAAACCCTGAACAAGTGCGTGAGGCTGGAGTGCAAGTGGTGCTTGGGAATACTTATCATTTATATTTACAACCCGGAGATGAAATAGTGCGAGATGCAGGAGGTATTGGAAAATTTATGAATTGGTCGGGTCCCACGATGACCGACTCTGGAGGCTTCCAAGTTTTTTCGTTAGGAGTTGCTTATGGAAAAGATATTTCAAAAATTACCAAAATAACTGACCCTTCGCTTTTGATACCCGAGCGTTTTGATGATAGTGATGCGCCACGGCTAGCAAAAATCGGGCAAGATGGAGTTTCTTTTAAATCACATTTGGATGGTGCTATTCATTATATTACTCCAGAGAAATCAATTGAGATTCAACATAACTTAGGAGCCGATATTATTTTTGCTTTTGATGAATGTACGAGCCCGGCAGAGGATTTGAAATATCAAGAAGAAGCACTGGAGCGAACCCATGCTTGGGCAGAGAGGAGTTTAAAAGAGCATCTAAAGTTAAAGCAGGAGAAATTTGCTCATTCTCATGTCCTCGGTTCTCCTCGCGAGTACGCTCGGCCAGACCGTTCGCCTGAGCAAATTTCTCCCGCTTTATTTGGCATTGTGCAAGGTGGTAGGGAAGAATCTTTGCGAAAAAAATCTGCCAAAATAATTTCAGAAATAAATATTGATGGAAAATATTTTGACGGTTTCGGTATCGGTGGAAGTTTTGCGAAAGAGGATATGTCTTCGGCTGTCCGGTGGGTGAATGAAATACTGCCAGAAGAAAAACCACGGCACTTGCTCGGCATCGGTGAACCAGAGGATTTATTTATGGGAATAGAAAATGGAGTGGATTTATTTGATTGTGTTTTGCCGACCCGCCTAGGACGTAACGGTACAATTTATACCAAGAGTGGAAAAATAAGTATTACCAACACAAAATTTCGAAATGATTTTACGCCAATTGAAAAAGATTGTGGATGTTATACTTGTGGTGGAAACAGGAAAAGTCCCCCTGACAAGGGGGATTTAGGGGGTTTTTACTCTCGAGCCTATATCGCCCACCTTTTCCACGGCAAAGAAATGTTAGCAGGGACGCTTGCTTCAATTCATAATTTATATTTCATTACTAATTTAGTAAAGAAAATTCGCCAGTCGATTTTGGATGATAATTTTTACGAATTTAAAGAACAATTTTTGCGAGAATATTTGAGTTAAAAACCCCTTGCACTATTTTTCAAGGTTGTTATACTAGTAAAATAATTCGATGGATAAGACAAAAAAGAAAAAGCTAAAAAAGAACGGGCATAATTGGAGAAAATTTTGGAAACTGGGAGTTGAAGAGTGGAACACGCAGTTTTTTAATGTTAGTAAAGATGGCGATCTGACAGTTTCAGAAGGTCATAATATTTACAACTTAAAAGGACTAGCTAAAAAATACGGCACACCCTTGCAGGTGATTTTCCCCTTTATTATTGAAGACCGATTAAAAGATTTGATCGGCTATTTCCAAGCGTATATGAAAATATACGGTTACAAAGGAAAATTTTTCTATCATTATCCGATGAAGGTAAATCAGAATAAAGAATTTATCATGCCACTCCTTTCTGAAGGCGCGAATTTAGAAGTTTCTTCAGCCAATGAACTTTGGATTGTGAAAAAACTTTGGGAGGGGGAGAAATTTAATACCAAAATGCGAATTTTTTGTAATGGTCCAAAAACAGATCAGTATTTAGATTTAGTAGAAGAATTACGAGCCAAAGGGATGAATATTGTTCCAATCATTGAAGGAGAAGAAGAGATTGAAAGACTTTCAAAATATAAAGGTGATATTGGTGTTCGAGTTGATTTAGATGTTAAAGCCGATACTCATTGGGATAAAAAATTTGACCGTTTTGGTCTTTCTGAAAAATCGGTACTTGATCTTTCTAAAATGAAGAATTTGAAAGTTATGCATTATCATTTGGGTTCTCAAATTAAAACTCAAAAAAGTATTTTTGATGGGATCAAGCATGCTTTTAGTATTTATGTAGAGTTACAAAAAACGCATCCAAATCTAGATACTTTAAATATCGGTGGTGGTTTCGGAGTTCCTTATGAAAAGAAAAAGTTTTATACAGCAAAAAATGTTTCTAGTAAAATGATAAAAATGTTGAAAAATTTATCCGACAAAGCAGGCATCAGACATCCAAACCTTGCAGTAGAGTGGGGGCAATATATTGTCGCTCCTTCTCAAGTGACAATTTATAAAGTAATTTCCAAAAAATATATTCCAAAAGCCAATGCCAAAGCTTGGTATGTGATAGATGGTAGTTTTATCAATGACTTGAAAGATACTTGGACGATTCATCAGAAGTGGCATGCAATACCTGTCAACAATATGGATGCTAAATTAAAAACAGTTTGGCTTGCAGGTAGTACTTGTGATTCTGACGACAAATATACAGCTGGTGGAAATTATATTTTGATGCCAAAACTTTCGGAAGATGAAGATCAATATATTGCTGTACTCGATACTGGAGCCTATCAAGATAGTTTGTCTTCACATCATTGTTTGCTTTCTGAACCAGTCAAAATTTTAGCTCAAGACGGAGAAGCCAAAGTCATTCGTAAACGTGAAACTGCCGAATCTATCGGCAAACTCTTTGGTTGGAATGGGGATAGTAAATAAAAATATTTTTAGTAATTAATTACATATATACGCTATAGCGTAAATATGTAAATTGTAGTAATCATTTATCTATGACACCATATTACAAAGGAATAAAAGTGAATTTACTTGGTTTACCAATTATTGATTCTAATAAAAGTGATCGAGTAAAAAAGAAAAACAGAAAAAGAAATTTTTACAATATTTCTTTTGTATCTGAATTTTCTAAAAGTGCTCCAAAAAATTTACTATTAATATATGATATACCAGAGGAGATGAAAAAGGACAGAGATTGGTTCCGCCGGCAGTTAAAAAATTTTAATTTTATAATGGTTCAAAGAAGTGTTTGGGTTGGTCCATCACCCTTACCGAAAGAATTTTTAGACTATCTAAAAGAAATAAAAATTAGTGATAATTTTAAAACGTTTAAATTAGCTAAACCGTATACAGAAAAACAATAATTATTTTTTACTTTATACACATATACGCTATAGCGTAAATATGTATTCTAGTATTATTCAAATACGTAGTTGTATTTTTAAGATTATTTTTGTATTATAAACTATATGAAAATAGTAGTTACTCAAGACTTGGGTTTAAATAATGAAGAACGAGAAAGACTAAATAAATTAGGTGAAGTAAAGTATTACGAAGACTTACCAAAATCACCGGAAGGTTGGCTAGAAAGATGTAAAGGAGCAGATGTTATTTGTTCAGGAAAATTTGGATTAAAACTTAAATATCAAGAACTAGAAAATACTTTTCTGTCCTTGCCATTCGTTGCAACAGATTTTTTAAATAAAGATTTATTAAAAGAAAAAAATATTAAGGTTTCCAATTGTCCTGGTTGTAATAAAGAAGCAGTAAGTGAATGGATAATTGCAATGATTCTTAATCTATTAAGAGATTTACCAGATTGGATAAATAAAAAAGAATCAGACAGTATTCCAAAGGAGACAAAAGGATTAGTTGGTAAAAATATTACAATTTTAGGTAAAGGTAATGTAGGCTCCAGGGTTGGTAAAATATGTGAGGCGTTAGAAATGGATGTTAAGTATTTTACAAAAAATGACAATCTGATTGAATCAATAAAAAACGCTGATGTGGTTGTTGATACCTTAGGTTCAAATGAAACAACTGAAGGTTTACTAAATAAAGGATTCTTTAATTCTTTTAAAAAGAGCTCGTATTTCATAACTGTGACTAGTTCTAAAATATATGATGTAGAGTCTATGCTTGAAGCTTTAGATAAAAATATTTTAGCTGGAGTTGCAATTGATTGTGGATCAATTCAAGTTGGGGATACTCAAGATCCTTTTTATTTAAAATTTTCTACACATTCAAAAGTTTTAGCTACACCACACATCGCTTATAATACTGATGTTACTGATAGAAAAGCAAATGAAATGATGATTGATAATATCGAAGCATATATAAAAGGTAAACCGATAAATAAAATTTAATGAAATTTAAAAAATATTTCTATTTTGCTGTAATAATTATTTTTTTAGGAATTTCAGTTGTCTTTTTAGTTAAAAATTCTCGAGAAGTGAAACTAGTTGAAAATTCTGTGATAAATAAAATTCAATATGTAGAAATTGGTGGGCAGAAAGTAAAAGTGGAGTTAGCGAGGACGAGTGAGGAACAAGAACAAGGACTCTCTGGTAGAAAAAGTTTGGGAGATGACGAAGGGATGCTTTTTATTTTTGAAAAACCAAGTAAATATTCTTTTTGGATGCCGAAGATGAATTTCCCAATCGATATTATTTGGTTAGATGAAAATTTACACATAGTATTTATTAAAAAAAATGCAACCCCCGAATCTTATCCAGGGGTTTTTACTCCTACAAGCGACTCTCTGTATGTTTTAGAAGTAGAGAGTGATTTTTCGCAAAAGAATAATTTAAAAGTTGGAGATTTGGTACAATTTTTACCTTAAAAATCCTTACTATCAAAGCCCAAAAAATGGGGACTATTTACAGAGGGAACGAATTGTTTTCTTGATAGGTTTTTTACCTTTTTCCCCGATTTTTCGCTAGGAAAAATTTGTTTTTAGGAGTAAAATAGTTCATATGAAAAAAGATGAACCCCTAACAAAGCAAGAGTTAAGTCAAATTAAAAAAGTTCGAAATCGAGAAGGGGAAATCATTCTCTTTAGTATAGAAAAAATTATCGATGCAGTAAATAAAGCCTTCATCACTACTTCTGAAGGAGTATTAAAAGATGCTGAAAAGGTTGCCAACAAAACTTTTCGTAAATTACTTGATTTAAAAAATGAAAATAAAGAAAAAAAATTTTTACCAAGTGTAGAAATGATTCAAGATATGGTAGAAGCCGAATTGATGGATCTCGGATACTTTTTGACAGCTAAATCCTATATCCTGTATCGTTCCAAGAGAGCCGAACTTCGCAAAGAAGTCGGGATTGTACCAGCCGAAAATAAAAAAGTTTTTGAAGAATCAAGTTCGTACTTTAAAGGTTCTTACGAAGAGTTTATTTTTTATCGAACTTATTCAAAATGGCAAGATGAATTGGGCCGACGTGAGACATGGGTAGAAACGATTGATCGTTTTATGGCATATATGAAAGAAAATCTCGGCAAAAAACTTTCGGAAAAAGATGCAATTGATTTACGTGAAGGAATCTTGAAACAAGAAATTTGTCCTTCAATGCGTTTACTTTGGTCAGCTGGAGAAGCTTGTCGCAAGACGAATGTTTGGGCATACAATTGTTCTTTCGTGGCTCCGACAGCTTGGCAAGATTTAGGAGAAATAATGTACATCTTGATGTGCGGAGCGGGACTTGGTTTTTCTGTTGAGTCCGAGACTGTTCAAAAATTTCCACAGATCAGACGTCAAACTGGTAAAAAATTAGCTACGCATGTTGTCGAAGATAGTAAAGAAGGTTGGGCGGATGCATTTGTTCTTGCGTGTCGTACTTGGGCCGACGGTTATGATCTTTCTTTTGATTTTTCTCAAGTTCGTCCGGCTGGTGCTAGATTAAAAGTTGCTGGTGGCCGAGCTTCTGGTCCACAACCACTTATCGATGTACTTAATTTTACTAAAACAAAAATATTAGCTCGCCAAGGAAAAAGATTAACCAACTTAGATTTGCACGACATCATTTGTCAGATTGGTTTGATTGTCGTTGCTGGAGGAGTTCGTCGTAGTGCACTTATTTCACTTTCAGATATTGATGATGAATCAATGCGTAAATCAAAACAAGGCCAATTTTGGATTGAGAATGGCCAGCGTTCAATGGCCAACAATTCTGCAGTTTATAATCAAAAACCAACTGCTTCTGAATTTTTAAATGAATGGATTGAGCTCATGAAATCTGGCACTGGTGAGAGAGGGATTTTTAACCGCGGAGGTTTAATGACTCAACTTCCAAAACGCCGAATCGATAATTGGAAAGATGCTGGGATTATTGACGACCAAAATGTGATTGTCGGTTTACCTGGGTCAAACCCTTGTGGAGAAATTACCCTCCGTTCAAAACAATTTTGTAATCTTACGTCTATTGTAGTTCGTCCAAAGGATACTGTTTTAGATTTAAAAAGAAAAATTAGACTTTCTACTATTTTAGGTACCTATCAGGCAACGCTTACTCATTTTGGTTATTTGTCTAAAGAGTGGAAAGAAAATTGCCAGGCTGAAGCACTGCTTGGTGTTTCAATTACAGGATATTATGACAATAAACTCATTCGAACTGAAAAAGTTTTAAATGAATTACGTGAAGAATCAATAAAAGTAAATAAAGAATATGCCAGGAAGTTCGGTATCAATCAGGCAACTTGTATTACTACGATCAAACCACATGGCAATTCAGGACAGATGTTGTATGTTGGTTCTGGAATGCATCCTTGGTTTGGAAAATATTTTATTCGTCGAGTACGGATCGCTACCAACGATTCACTCTTTGAATTAATGAAAGATCAAGGCGTGCCTTGGAAGCCAGAAGTTGGTTATTCTACCGCCAATTCCACAGTAGCAGTTCTAGAATTTCCACTTAAAGCTCCAGAAGGTGCTATCACTCGAAACGAAGTTTCGGCTATCGATTTATTAGAAGAATGGAAAAAATTAAAAGTAAATTATATTGAACACAATCCTTCAGTTACTATCTATGTTGGTTCAGATGAATGGATTAAAGTTGCTAATTTTGTTTACGAAAATTGGGATATTGTCGGCGGGCTTTCATTTTTGCCAAGATCTGAACACGTTTACCAACTAGCTCCATATGAAGAAATTTCAAAAGAAGAATACGATCGAAGAATAAAAGAAATAAAATATATAGATTTTTCTAAATTAATGTATTACGAACAAGAAGACAATACCGTTGGTTCTAAGGAATTTGCTTGTGTCTCTGGAGTCTGTTCTGCAGACGACGTTGTCCCAGAAGATGCCAAGAAAGAAAACAAGAAATAGAGATTAATTTACATTGGTAAATTATCTATGTGGTCAGCGTTATCTGTATACATTTCATTTTTCTGATTATTTATTTTTGGTGGAATTTTTTTTACTTTATAACTTTGATAGAGTTTTCTACTGATAATTACAAGAGCCACGATTACGAGCAATAGTAATAACCAACCAAATAAAGTTGTTGGGAAAAATCCAGCACCAAAACCAAAGAGAGAGTTGGCAGTCAAACCAGGATTTGAATCTGAAAGGGGATAGTAATTTGGAGTATTTGGAATATTGGTAATACTTGGGACAGTATCTATGCTTTGGTTAGAAATATCACTAGAATTATTCTGGTAATTATTAGGGATGATTGCATTCGCAGTTCGGAAAGTTAAAATATTTCCATAGTAAAGTACTCCTTGTTTTAGAGCGACTGCTCGGAAATAATAAGTAGTTGCAGGAGTTAAATTTTTAGCTGTGTCTGCTAGATTTAAAGAGGTGCCTGTTCCAAGATTTACATCATTGGTTTTTAAATTTAAAGAATTAGTTGTGCCATATTGGAAATATCCGATAGCCGAAATTCCAGTTTGATTGAAATAATTTCCACCAAGCCTAGCACTAGTTGGAGTTAAATTGATAGCTTGCGTTGTGGTGACATTTTCATTCATTCCAGATTGATTAGGGTAATAACCACCACCACTACTATGTCCACCACCACCGCCTCCACCTCCTAAAATAGGCGTTGGATTTAATGGTATAATACCTCCAATAACTATACTTCCTCCATTTGAAAGAGTGCTGGTGCTGGTTGGTAAAGTATTTCCGATGGTTATACTACCTCCATTCGTAAGTACGTTTGAATTAGGTAAAGTATTTGCAATAGTTATGTTGCCACCATGAGTATAATTATTGGAAGGATTAATGACATTAATATGGGAGGGGACGTTATTTATAACTGTTAATCCGTAGGCAAAAACTGAATTTGCTCCAACTAAGACAAAACCCAAAATAAAAATTGTTGTTATTAAATTTTTTGTTATATTTTTCATTTTTTTATCAAAATTTACTATAATAATAACTATTTGACCTTAATATTACATTAATATAGTTTATCATATTGAATTTAAAAAGTCAATAGTAGTAAAAGAAAATCCCCGCTTTTAGGCGGGGAAGTTCATATTTTTTTGCAGGTGCTTATAAGCCGAATTTTGTCCTTTGGTAAAACCAAATGGATAGTTATTTATCTAGGCTTTAAATTACTTTAAGGCTCAAGCGATTCTCTCCGACGTAACGTCGGAGCACGATCTTGCACACGCGTAAGTATTTTGCCGTTTCACTCCCACTTGAGGGATTCGTCACTGTTCGCAACTCTATCCTTACGGACGACGGGCGTTACCCGCTACGTTTGTCACGATATAAAATCGGGCTATGTGTTCGGACTTTCCTCATCTCGGCGTAAAGTCGAGACGCAACTATCCGGCACCTGCCAACTTAGTGTATACTACTTGCTTTTTTATTTCAAGTATGCTATACTCGGAGTGTGAGTGTGAGGTAATACTCGCATTTATCGTAAACAACATAAGTGCCGCAAAAAACGCCTTCGGGCGTTTTTTGTTATAATATAGATATATGACAAATAAAATTTTCAAATTAAAAAGTGACTATAAACCAGAAGGCGATCAGCCCAAGGCTATTTTAGAGTTGTTGGCAGGACTTAAAAAAGGGATGCGTAAACAAACTCTGCTTGGGGCTACAGGGACGGGTAAAACTTTTACGATGGCGAATGTTATCGAAGAATATAACAAACCAACTTTAGTCATTGCTCACAACAAAACTTTGGCAGCTCAGCTCGCTCAAGAATTTCGAGAATTTTTCCCCGATGCAGCTGTGCATTATTTTGTTTCTTATTATGATTATTATCAACCAGAAGCTTACATGCCTGTGACCGATACTTATATTGAAAAAGATGCACAAATAAATAAAGAGATAGACCGTTTGCGTCATGCTACGACCGAGGCTTTATTAACGAGACGCGATGTTATTATCGTCGCTTCGGTTTCTTGTATTTATGGTTTAGGTAGCCCAGAGGAATATGAAAAAGTAAACTTAAAAATTGAAACTGGAATGCAAATAGAGCGCACTAGTTTATTAAAAAAATTAATTGAAATATATTTTGAACGCACCAATGCCGATATTTCTCCTGGGCAATTTCGTTCAATTGGCAAGAAAGTAGAAGTGATGCCAATTTCGGAAACTTTTGTTTATCAAATCGAATTCGAAGATGGAGTCATTTCCCGAATTGCCAAGGTTGATCCTGTTTCTTCGTATGTAATTAGAGAAGAGAAAAATATTTTTCTTTTTCCAGTTAAACATTTTATTGTAGAAAAAGATGCACAAGCTCGGGCAATTCGAGATATCAAAAAAGAGTTAGCACTACAACTTAAAAAATTTGAAAAAGAAGGGAAACTTTTAGAAGCGGAAAGAATTAAACGCAGAACAAGTTATGATTTAGCGATGATTCGGGAAGTCGGTTATTGTAATGGCATAGAAAATTATTCCAGACATTTGTCCGGCAAAAAAGAAGGCGAACCACCAGAAACTTTGCTTTCGTATTTTCCTTCGACACGTCGAAGCTTTAGCGAAGACTCCTTCAAGGATATTTCTCGGGCTGACTTCCTAACTATAGTTGATGAATCACATGTGACCTTGCCTCAGCTTCGAGGTATGTATGCCGGAGATGCTTCTCGAAAAAATACTTTAGTCGAATTTGGTTTTAGACTGCCAAGTGCAAAAGACAATCGTCCGTTAAAATATCCTGAATTTGAAGAGCGGATTGGTCAAGTTATTTATACTTCGGCCACACCGAGCGACGAAGAACGTAAAGAAAGCGAGCAAATAGTCGAGCAAATAATTCGTCCGACTGGGCTGATAGATCCAGAAGTAATTGTGCGCCCAGTGAGTGGCTCCTCCTCCTCAGAGGTGAAGGCGGGGGATGAGGTTTATCCCGGCCAAGTGCAAGATTTTATTCTTGAAGCCGAGAAAACAATTAAAAAAGGTTTTCGAGTTTTGGCGACGACCCTGACAAAAAAAATGGCAGAAGACTTGTCTGTTTATTTAAAAGAAAAAGGAATGAAGGCCGAATATTTGCATAGTGAAATAAAAACGATTGAGAGAATTCAAATCTTAACAAAATTTCGCAAAGGGGAAATGGATATTTTGGTAGGAGTAAACTTGCTTCGAGAGGGGCTTGATTTACCAGAAGTCGCCTTGATTGGAATTCTTGATGCAGATAAAGAAGGATTTCTTCGTAGTGAAACTGCCCTCGTTCAAACGATTGGCCGAGCCGCTAGAAATGTCGAAGGGAAAGTTATTTTATATGCCGATGTGATGACCAAATCACTTACTTATGCAATTAGCGAAACAAATCGTCGCAGATCTATCCAAGTAGCTTATAACAAAAAACATGGCATTACTCCAAAAACAATTATTAAAAAAATTAAAGATATTACAGAAGAATTAGAAAACAAACATGAGAAAGCTGTGAATGCCGAACTTTCGCTTGATATCGAACTTTTCAAAAAAGCATTTGCGAAAGATAAAAGTAATAAGGGGAAAAATGAAAGTGATTCAATAAAAAATTTGATGCTCTCAGACGAAGAGAGAAATCAAAAAGTTTATGAAAAAATAATCAAAATGAAAGAAAAAGAAATGAACCGAGCCGTCAAAGAACTCGACTTTGAAACCGCGGCTATTCTTAGGGATGAAATTATGGTGCTAAGAGAAAAATTTTCTGGAAAAAAGGTATAGAAATAGAAAAGCCCATAGATAAGCTTGCAGGCTTTTCTATGGGCTTGAAATCTTACTCGATAGCATAAAGGGACAGATGTAAGTCTGCAAATTTTTTCCCCCATTTGTTTGCAATAAACATATAGGTTGATACTCTTTGCTTGCCTCTGTGCTTACATTGGTCAGGAAAATATTGTTTATCTATTTTTCTTAAATGCCCGTCCAGCTTTTTCCCAGACAGCATCATATTTCCTTTATACCCATCAGTTTGAGGGTCCCTGCTACGTAAAATAGCTTTTGCTAATTTCTTTGGAAAAGAGTTTAGCACATTAATTGCTTTGTTAGTTTTCATTGTTTATTTGTTTAAAAGTTAGTAAAAAATAATTAATAGTTATTAGATTTTCTTAAATCACAAAATGACCTAGGAAAATCCAATAACCCTAACCAAAAAACAAAAAAATATGAACCTTTTTAAGGTACTGAAATCTAGGGAGAGTATAGCATACTTGATTTCAAAAGTCAAGTAAAATTTATGCTATATTATATATAATTGAAAATTGATATACACCCCTATAGAATAAAGCGGGGTGTCGTTTAGTTATATATGGATAAATTAGATAAAAAAATTGAAAAACTTGTGGTGAGGGGTGCTAGGACCCACAATTTAAAGAATATAAATGTGGAAATGCCACGCAATAAAATGGTGGTTGTTACTGGTATGTCGGGGTCTGGAAAGAGCTCGCTTGCTTTTGATACCATTTTTGCCGAAGGGCAAAGAAGGTATGTCGAGAGTTTGTCGGCTTATGCTCGACAATTTTTGAATCAAATGGCGAAACCAGATGTGGATGAAATCACTGGGCTTTCTCCAGCAATTTCAATTGATCAAAAATCTCGTTCCAACAATCCACGTTCGACAGTAGCGACTATCACAGAAATTTATGATTACTTGCGAGTTTTGTATGCGCGAATTGGCCGGCCACACTGCCCAGTTTGTGGAGATGAAATAAAAAAACTTTCTAACGAGCAAATTTTAAATTTTATTTTACAAAAAATTGAAGAATTTAGAACCCCCGCCTTAGTCAAGGAGGGGGTAGGGGGTGGTAATTCTAAAAACAACCACCTCGCCCTAAAGGGCACTCCTCCTTTAAAAGGAGGAGAAAATAAACGCAAAGTCATGGGAGTCGAGTGGGACGATACACCGATTTCTATTTATGCACCAGTGGTGCGAGGGAGAAAAGGTGAGTATTATCAAATGCTTTATGATTTACTCAATAAGGGTTTTCAGAAAATTCGTTTAGATGGAGTGATGAAAAATTTGCGAGATCAAATTGTTCTTTCGAAAAATAAAAAACACAATATCGATGTTTTAGTCGATACTTTTTATATTCATGAATTTTCTGCTAAAGCAAAAAATATCGATGATGCCAGAATGCGACTTTCGGAAGCGGTAGAATTGGCGATTGCTGAATCAGATGGGTTGGTGACAATTTCTTTTGGAACGACAGAGCAGAATAATACTTTTTTGAATGGTCTGGCCGAGCCAAAGGTGAAGGAGAACCGAGGACCTGAAAAAAAGAATTATTCTGCGAAAGCTAATTTATTGGAATTTGTCATGTCTACAAAATTTGCGTGTCCGCGAGACGGATTTTCTTTTCCTGAAATTGAACCACGATTATTTTCCTTCAATTCTCCTTATGGTGCATGTCCTGCTTGTAACGGTCTCGGCACTAAAGAATTTTGGGATAATGATATTTGTGAAGTTTGCCATGGCGCACGACTTCGCCCAGAAGCTTTGAATGTATTTTTGGGGAACAAAATGAATATTGTTAATTTGACGGCGCTTTCGATTGAAAAAGTTGCTGATTTTTTTATTGAACTTGATTTAAATGAACAAGAAAAAGAAATTTCAAAAGTTATCATTAAAGAAATCGAAGCCAGAATTCAATTTCTTTTGAATGTCGGATTAAATTATATTTCGCTCGATCGCCGGGCCAGCACTCTCTCGGGTGGGGAAGCTCAAAGGATACGTTTAGCCAGCCAATTGGGCTCTAGGCTCGTCGGGGCGCTCTATGTGCTTGATGAACCAACAATCGGACTCCATCAACGCGACAACGACCGCTTGATCAAAACCTTGCACAATTTGCGTGATTTAGGCAATACGATTATCGTGGTGGAACACGACGAAGACACCATTTTTGCTTCAGATTATCTTGTCGATATTGGGCCAAAAGCTGGAGTTCACGGTGGGCAAGTTGTCGTTTCTGGATATTTAGAAGAATTACTTTCAGCCAAAACTAATCCATCCAAATCTCGCACCTTGGCATATTTGCGAGGTGAAATAAAAATTGAAGTACCGAAAGAGCGTCGTGAAAAAGACAAAGGTTCACTCAAAATTGTTGGCGGAAAAGTTTTTAATATAAAAAATATGAATGTAGAAATTCCTTTAGGCAAAATGGTTGTCATCACTGGAGTTTCTGGTTCTGGTAAATCATCTCTGATGTATGAAATTTTATATAAAAACTTGAAAGGTCGTTTAGAAAGAAAATATCGCACTGCAACCTTATACAATTGCGCTTCCTTTTCTGGTACCGAATATTTATCAAGAGCAATCCTGATAGATCAAGCTCCGATCGGTCGGACTCCACGTTCCAATATTGCCACTTACACTGGAGCTTTTTCGCATATTCGAGATTTATTTGCCGCGAGTTCGGAAGCCAGGCTTCGGGGTTGGAAATCAAATCGTTTTTCTTTCAATGTGAAAGGTGGTCGTTGTGAAGCTTGCGAAGGTAATGGTGAAATTGCGGTTGAAATGCATTTTTTGCCGACTGTCTATGTGACCTGTGATGTTTGTAATGGTAAAAGGTTTGATAAAGAAACTTTGACGATAAAATATAAAAAGAAAAATATTTATGAAGTTCTGCAGATGACCGTCGAAGAAGCTATCATCTTTTTTGAAGATATTCCACAAGTTTATGATCGGTTGAAAACTTTGCTTGATGTTGGCCTCGGTTATGTTTTGCTCGGACAATCAGCGACCACTTTATCGGGTGGGGAAGCTCAACGGGTAAAAATTTCTTCAGAACTTTATCGTCCGCATTTAGAAAAAACTATCTATCTCTTAGACGAGCCAACAGTCGGCTTGCACTATGATGATGTCTCAAAACTTTTGGAAGTTTTAAATAAATTAGTCGACAAAGGCAACACTGTCGTTTTGATTGAACACAATATGGATATCATTAAAAACTGCGATTACGTTGTCGATATTGGGCCTGAAGGCGGTGATGGGGGAGGCAAACTTGTCGCCAAAGGCACGCCAGAAGATATTGCCAATAATAAAAATTCATACACCGGTAAATATTTAAAAAGAGTGCTTCGTAAATAAATTTATGAAAAAAAGTGATTTAAAAAAATATAAATTACTAGATAAGCCCGGAGTATATTTTTTCAAAAAAGGGGATGAGGTTCTTTACATTGGCAAAGCGACTTCATTGCGAGATAGAGTCAAAAGTTATTTTTCACCAGATTTGATAGTTGCTCGGGGACCGATGATTTTAGATATGGTTACCAGCGCCAATAAATTAGAATGGCAGGAGACAGATAGCGTCTTGGAGGCTTTGATCTTAGAAGCAGAATTAATAAAAAAGCATCAGCCATTTTATAACACCAAAGAAAAAAGCGACAAAAGTTGGAATTATGTTTGTATCACCGGGGAAAGTATTCCAAGGGTTTTAATTGTGCGTGGCAGAAATTTAAAATCTACGCCATGGCGTAGATGCACAACTTTCGGTCCATATACCAATAGCAGTCAGCTTAAAATAGCGATGAAGATTATTCGCCGAATTTTCCCGTATCTAGATGGCGAATCTCTTAAAAAAAATAATCAAGAATTTTATAAACAAATTAATTTAGTTCCTACCTTACAAGGAGGAGAGGGGTTAAAAGCTTACAAAAAAAATATTGCCAATTTGAAACTTTTTTTCCAAGGCAAGAAAAAGAAAATTTTAAATAATTTACAAAAAGAAATGATGCAGTTGGCAAAGCGTAGGGAATTTGAAAAAGCCAGTGGAATTAAAAAACAAATTTTCGCTTTAAATCATATCAATGATGTTGCTTTGATTAAAGAAGAAAATTTTGAGCATTCTGTCGGGCAAAAATTTTCTGGCGAACAAAACGAAGCCAGTGTTCGCAGGCGAAAACTTTTGCCCGACAAAATGCGAACAGAAGCCTACGACATTTCACATTTAGCAGGCAAAAATATTGTAGGGGTAATGGTTGTGTTAGAAGACGGCGAAATTGCCAAAAGTGAATATCGTAAATTCATCATCAGGTCACAGGTAGGGAGCAACGACACTGGTGCTTTGTCGGAAGTTCTATCTCGCAGACTCGGCCACAATGAATGGCAGTTGCCGAGTTTGATAGTTGTCGATGGGGGAAAAGCCCAAGTAAATACAATTTCCAAAATTATCAAAATTCATAAATTAAAAATTCCAATCGTTGGAGTGGTCAAAGATGAGCATCACAAAGCCAAGGCCATCCTAGGCGACGAAAAAATCATTCAAAAATACAAAAACCAAATCCTCCTAGCCAATGCCGAATCTCATCGTTTTGCTATCAAATTCCACCGCGAAAAAAGCAAAATAAAGTTAATTTAAATAATAAAATGTTATAATATGAGTATGAAAACTAGTAAAAAGTTTTGGATTATTTTATTAGCAATTTTTGTTTTGGTCCCAGTTTTAGCTTCTGCTCATCAACCCAGAATAAACACTAGCATTGAGACAATAGTCACTGATCCTGAAATTTCCAAAGCTTACTACGGACAACTTGCGGGCGAACCACATATTTATGATATTAATTGGTCAGTGCCTTTTGATTTATATGTAAACATTTTAATGCCAGATATTGTCGGTCAAAAAAAAGATGTAAACTTGGCATTATTTAAAAAAGGAAATTCCGATGAACTCCTAACTGTTTTTGACGAAGGTAATAATAATTGGAAAAAGTTTTTTGAACCATTTGCTCACGATACTTATTGGCAAGGAGGAGAGTACAAGGTTAAAGCCGAAGCGGGCAATTATCAAATCAGAGTTTGGAGTAGCGAGAATGACAGCAAATATTCTTTAGCCATAGGTGAAAAAGAAAATTTTAATTTTAAAGAAACAGTCAATGCTATAAATTTAATTCCGCAAATAAAAAGAAATTTTTTCAATGAAAATCCAATTAATTTTATTCTCTCTCCGTTTGGCTGGGGTTACATTTTAGTGATGTATTTACTCGCATTTATTGTTGGTTTTATCGTTCGTTTAATTTTCAAAATAATAAATAGAAATAAAATAAATAAAGTAGGCAAGAATATTAATAAAAAAGACCGGTTAATTCGAGCAGTCTTAGGCATAGCCTTATTATTAATCGCCATCACTACCACTTGGAATCCGATTTTATTGTTCCTCTCTGGATTTATGATATTCCAATCCGTCTTTCCCTGGTGCATAGTTTATCAATTCATGGGTAAAAATACTTGTTTGTCCTGAGCAAGGTCGAAGGGCCCGATAGAATAAAAAGAAAAATATTCAAAAATACCGTAAATTTTAGCTAAAAGTAGTCAAGATTTACGCTAAACTTGCATTTTCAGATATAATCATATATGTCAAATATATAAGATTAGTTCAATTTGCTTGCATCAATAGTAACTAAAACATGATTTAGTTATATTGTTTCAAAAGTGTTAAATGCACTTAGCATAGGATGTTAAATCGTAAAAATTATAATTGTGGATAAATACTTGAAATATAAGGATATTATTAATATAATGTTAAATAATGAATCAAGGCAATGATAGATAATTAAATATTTATGAAAACTAAAAAATTAAAAAAATCATATTGTTTGTGTAAAAAGTGTTTTGATAAGATACCCTTTGATACAAATAAGGTGCTAACTTATTGTACCTGTAAAGCGATTTATGTTGATGGTTGTGAATATTATTCTAGAATCGGAGGAAATAAAGAAAATTATGAATTTGTAGAAAAATAGGAGTTTAATATAAATGATAACGTTGTATAATAAGGGTACTTGTCCCGTACTAAATTTTTGGGTAAGTTTTTGGTAAAAAGGTGTATAATTAGCAGGCAAATATATGTTAAAAATTATTAGTAAAGATTTAAAATTTTAGTACCGGGATGAACGATTTAGAACAAATTAAAAAAGATATCGCTGAAATCAAAGAACGAAATCTTCGCGTGGAAAAAGATAAAGCATGGGAAACGAGCTCTGCTCGCAAAATTTTAATTGCCATTTTGACCTATATTGTCATAGTCTTATTTTTCCTCTTCGCCCACCTCCCAAAACCCTTCCTCGGCGCTATTGTTCCAGCCATCGCGTTTATACTCTCCACGCTTTCGATATCTTTTATTAAGAAGCTTTGGATTAGGGGGAGAAAGTAGTATTATATAGCTATGTCACTTTTTAAAATAGAAAAAACTAAATTAGTTCCTGTTTCTGAAAAGAAAATTAAACTTGAAAAAAATATACAAGAATTGACTGAGAAAAATCTTAAAACCATATTTGAATTTGAGTTTATTGCTTCAGAACTGAAAGTTGATAATTTTAGATTTGATACACTTGCTTGGAATCCTGAAACTAGAGCATTCATTATAATTGAGTATAAAAAAGACCGTAATTTTTCTATCGTAGACCAGGGTTTTTCATATCTTGGTATTTTATTAAACAAAAAAGATTTTTTTCTGCAAGAATATTTTGAACATAAAAAAGAACATTTGCGTCGTGGTGATGTAGATTGGTCACAATCTCGTATTGTTTTTATTTCTCCTTCATTTACACAACACCAAATAAACTCTGTTAATTTTAGAAACATGGCTTTTGACCTTTATGAAATAAAGATTTTTGAAAATAATTCGATTTTCTTTAATAAGATAGAAGCTTCCGATTCTTGTGAGTCTATCGATTTAATTATGAAAGATCCAAGGTTTGAATCAGTTACCAAAGAAATAAAAAATTATAGCATTGAGGGTCTTTTTAAAGATAACTGGAAAGAATCAAGAGAAATTTTTGATGTTTTAAGTGAAAAAATTGTGGCATTAGATCCAAATATGAAACTCTCTCCAGTACAAAACTACGTAGGCTGTAAAATTGGAAATTCAAATGTAGTAGAGTTAAACCCAAAGAAATCATTTATTGAAATACATCTTTTGAGATTTAAACCAGAAGATTTAAATGATCCGGAAAAAAGAGTTACTTATCAAAGCTTTAGTATGGAGCATTACAATAAACACGTGTCTCTTTTTAAGGTAAAAAATCTTGAAGATATTGATTATGCAATGATGTTAGTTAAACAAGTTTATAAAAAATTTACTAAAAAATAAATGTATAAAATTAAATTACCAAACATTTTATTTTTAGCTCTTGATATCGCAAGTTTTTATCGTAATAGTTTTTTTAATACTAATGACTTAGCCCAACTATCAAATCGTCATAAAAGCGAACTTGTTCGTTTAAAAATTAATAAAAAAGATTATAAATATTTAGATGACACACGTTTTGGTGGGTTAAGGGGGAATTTTTCCACGCTTTTGACATGGAGAGGTTTAGTCAAAAGAGGTTCCAGTATTGTAAATTCATGCAGTTTAGGTAAGGATTCTAAATTGGTTAATGCTATTTGTAATGGGAAAATTGTTCTTAATCGTGAGGAACTTTCTGCATATACCAATGATGAAAAACTAAAAAATCTTTTAGAGAATGAAGCATGGTTACGTAATGTTAGGGAGTCTCAAGCTCATGTAAAAACAATGTTAGAAAAAAATAATAAAATACCTCTTAAAAGAGATAGTGCTAGTTATGCAAAACAATCTGTGTTTAAAAGTTCAAATGAACAATATTTTATAAGAAGTTTAGTAAATAATTTTGTTGATTCTAGCAATACTATTTTACAATTTAATTTAATTAATCTTTGGCAAGGTAAAAAATTAAAAAAGAAGAATTTTCATCCTTTAATTGTTTTACCAACAAAAGAAAATCCTTGGGGTGGTGGAATATATGCCTTAAAGAATGAAGATCTTTTTGATAATAAACCGTTATTAATAAATGTAAATTTACTTACAAAAACTTGCCAAGATAAAGATGGAAATTCTTATAAATTATATTCACTTGATGATGCACTTATTGAATTTTCAAAAGAAGATAAAAACATAAAAGAGAGGCTAGATTATAGTTGGGAAGAATTAAAAAAACAATATTGTGAAACTGAAGTTGATTATGAAGTAAGAAAAGAAGACGAATTTAGTACTTTCTTAAGATTATTCTTAGACTGGAAAAGAAATTTTACAATAGATGGAAAAGAAGTTACTGATGTAAAAGTTATAAGTTCAGGTGGTCCTGATGTTGAATTAATTTTTTCTGGTGGAACAAAACAAAAATTAGAGTTAGAGCATTCTTGGAATAACTATTTAGACCATGGGCATAATAAAAACAACGCTTTTAGTAAAGTTTGGATTTTTGCAGAAGAAGAATTTAATTTTGAAAAGATAAAAAAAATTTTTAGTTTAGAAAAGAAACGTAATAATGATCGAATTCCAAATGTATTTTTAGCTGTTGATAAAAAAGGAAATAGACATGCATATAGAGTAAATTGGGCAATAGAAAAATATGAGGAAATAGAAGTAAAGTTTTAAATACTATTTTTTATTTTCAAAATTTTTACACCTTTTATATTTTTTAGACGTTCTTTCATTATTTTAAAATAATTTATATCATTTTCTATGCTGATTGAATTTCTTTTTAGTTCATTGGCTACTTCTGCTAATGTTCCACTACCAGCAAAACAATCAAGAATTATATCTTTTTCATTTGTAAATATTTTTACTAAATGTGATAAAACCTTTTTAGGTTTTTGCGTTGGATGAGCAGTTCTTTCATGCCCCATACAAATTGGTGTTTGAATAAAATTATGCATTTCATTTTGTTTTGAAAAATTAAATGTATATGATATTTTTTTATTATCAAAACCATTAGTTGCCCATAAAATAGCTTCACAGGATGACAGAAATCCATTTTTTCTTATTTGTGGGGCAGGATTTGTTTTGTGCCAAATAATAGTACCATGATGTTTAAAACCTAATTTTTCATAGATTCTTTTTATGTCACTAACATATTCTAATTTTGAAAAAATCAAGAGATTTCCATTTTCTTTTAAAGACAATTGTACTAATTTTATCCAATTTTCTGTAAAATTTAAGTATTCATCATTTGTAAAATAATCCCACTTGCCAAAATCAGATGACCTTGCTTTTCTGCCTTTTAAAACCTTAGTATTTTTATTTGCTGTATTGTAAGGTGGATCAACAATAACCGCATCTACTTTATTTTTTATTTTTGATAAAACTTTTAGTGCGTCTCCTAAAACTAAATAATGTTTTTGCATATTATTGTTTGATTTATTCTTTCAATTGCTTTCTTATAATAATCTTGATCTAATTCAGCACCTAAATATTGTCTTTCATATTTTTTTGCAACGACTGCAGTTGTTCCTGAACCAAGAAATGGGTCAAATACAATACTATTTTTATTAGATGTTGCCGTTATGATTCTTTCCAAAAGCCATTCTGGCTTTTGGGTTGGATGTATTCTTTTTCCGCCTGTTGTTTTACCTTTTGTCCAAAGTGATCGCATTTGTTTTCCACCATTTAACTTTTTCATTATAGCATAATTAAATATATTTCCTTTGCCTTTTCGTGCCCAAATAAAATTTTCATGGTCAGCAACAAATCTTGTGCAAGATAAATTAGGGGTAGCATCAGACTTATGCCATAAAACTTCATTTAAAATTTCAAAACCAATTTTTTTCATTAAATAACCCGTTAAATATATGTTATGGTAAGAGCCCGCAACCCAAATTGAACCATTTTTTTTAAGAATTCTAAAACATTCAGACAACCATTTTTTTGTAAATTCTTCAAATTCCATATCACTATAATGATCCCATTTTCCTTTATTGGTATTTAAATCACTACCGCCTGATTTTGTAAATTTCATTTTAAAATTACTCCCGCTTAAATTATAGGGTGGATCTGCAAAAATAAGATCTATTGAATCGTCTTTTATTTTTTTTGTTAGTTCAAGGCAATCAATGTTATAAATTTTATTTACTTTATATTCATTATTTATAAAGATACTTTCTGAATCTTTTGTGAGATGTTTAACTATTGGATTTTCTTTTTTGCGTATTTCTTCAATTTCATTGTTTGGATTTCTAATTATTTTTTCTACAATACCTCTAATCTCAACTTCTGTTCTAAAAAAAGGTAGTAATGTTTGGTTAGCTGGCTGTAAACGTATTTTGTTTTTTTCATAATATATTCGTTTCAAGGTAGCTTGATTATCGTCAATAATGGCAACCACCATTTGACCATTATCTGCTGTTTTCTGTTCTCTAATAACTACAGTATCTCCGTCAAAAACCCCATCTTCTATCATGCTGTTTCCAATAGCACGAAGTGCATAATATTTCTCTGATGGTTTTGCTTCCTCTTTAGTAAGAGTTACAAATCCTTCTGGAATTTCTATTGCTTCTATCGGTTGACCAGCAGCGATTTTTCCCAAGATTGGGATAATTAGTAAATCTTTATTTTTGATTGGTTGAATAGAACGTTTTTTACCTTTTTGTTTTTCTAAATAACCTTTCTTTTTTAAATATTCTACATGTTCATGAATTGTAGGGATTGAAACATTAAAATGATTTGCAATATCACTTAAGGAAGGGGAATAATTTTTCCTTGATTGAAATTTTTTTACATATTGAATGACCTCAGCCTGTTTTTTTGTTAATTGTGTATTTATCATGTTGACTTTTTTATATATAATATATTATAATACCTAAAGATAACCTAAACAAGGAAGTTATCCACAATTATAAATTAACCAATAAAAATAAATATATGGCAAGAAACAAACCATATCACGATAATTCTAGAAAAGGAGAAGTTAAAAATAGAGCACAAGTTTTTAATCCTCATAACGATAGGTATACTAAAATTGATACAAAAACACACAAATTCATTGATCAAATGGAAAGAAAAAATGTGCCATTTAAGGGTGTTAGAAAATTAAATAAAAAATAATTTATGAAATCTCCACTAGAAGACAATAGAAAGATTCTAGAAAAGATTGGACAATTTGTTGTTCTATTTAATTTAATTGATACTAATTTAAGTATTGAATTTGTTTATATTATTAGTCAGGTTGATTTAAAACTCAGATCAATTTTAGATTTTTTATACTCGCAGCAGATTTCTATTAAACTTCAAATTCTTAAAGATTTTACAGGAAACGATCTTTGTAAAGAAATAAATGAAATTAATAATTTTAGGAATCATATAAGTCATGGAACTTACGGTAAAAATCTTTCCTCGGGTTTATTATCTAACACAAAAAGGACAAGAAAAGGTAAATATACCAACATACTATTAAATGAGGAAATATTAAACAAATACATAGAAAGAGAACGAGAGGTTTTAAATAAATTTCATCAACTCCATTTAAAGAGAATGGGTAAATAATTTATGGAAAATTTATGTCCTATATGTTAATATAAAAGATATGTCACAGACTATTAATTTTTATTCAATTTTTAGATTAAATACAGATGGAAGCATAGAACCTATTCATCCTGTTAGAATAGGCAGTGCTCAGCTTGGTCCAGGTGTCCGTTTTGGTCCAGGTGTTTTGTTTGGCAATATAGACATTTCTAAATATATCGGAAGAAATTTTTCTGTAGAAATTATAAATGGGGTTTATGTTATTGTTGGTATTTTTTAAATAAATATATGCAAGAACTGGAAATCAAAATACCTAAAGCTAAGGAAGAAGAAATAGTAAATATTCCAAAAGGTACACTCGGAGAACTCAAGGGTCATTTTGATAAACAATTTGGGAAAATCGATAAATTACTTTTTGCTATTGTTACTTCAGTTATTGTTTCTGCTGTTGGAATAGTTATCGCTACTTTTGGTATTGTTGCAGATCAAATGAGATATAATAGTGTAATTTATAAAGAATATTCAGAAAAAACAAAGTCTGTAGAGACTACACAAAAAATCAATCAAGAACTTTTAATTCAAAACCAAAAAAATCAAGAAATTATTATTGAATTACAAAAACAAGTTTTGAAAAAATATCTTTGGAGAAATTAAAGATTAATATAGATAAGGTTGACTCGTATATACCAAAAAGGTATACTGAAGATACCTTAAGGTCGGCTTTAAAAGAAATAAATCTATAAAAGTAAAATATTATGAAAATATCTAGATTTTTTAGTAAAAATAAAGAAAAGTCAGACTTCGCAGAGTTTTTTTCAAGGCCTATTAGCCAACAAAAAAAGGTTATAAAATCGGCAATAAAAGAAGCTAATAAAGAACAAAAAGAATTATATGATCAATTTAAGAATGATTCTTGTCTGAAAATTTCTTAAACCCCTTAATCATAAGGGGTTTTCTTTTTTTTGTACACATTTTTATGTACCACCTATATATTTTAAAATGCAGGGATTGGAGTTTGTATACTGGTATTACGACAGATTTGAAACGACGGGTGGGGGAGCATAATGGCAGTAAGCTTGGGGCTAGGTATACACGGGCTCGACGGCCGGTGGAATTGATTTATTCTAAAAAATTTAAAAACAGATCAAATGCTTCAAAGGAAGAATCCAGAATTAAAAAATTGAAAAGGGTTGAGAAGTTAAAACTTATAACCCTTACAAAAAAATCAAAGTAAAAACAATTCGCAAAGGGAGAATTTTTTTGTTAAAAAACAAAATATGATAAAATAAAAGAATGAAGAAAAATATAAAAAATAATTTAGTAATTTATCAGGCAAAAAATGGAGCTATCGAACTTCGAGGGGATTCTAAGCATGAGACTATTTGGGCAACACAGGCTCAAATTGCTGAAGTTTTTGGAGTCAATATTAGAACTATTAGTGAACACTTTGTTAATATTTTTAAAACTAAAGAGTTAGATAAAAATTCAGTTATCCGGAATTTCCGGAATACTGCGAACGATGGAAAAACTTACAATACTCAGTTTTATAGTTTAGACGCAATTATTTCTGTTGGTTACAGGGTTAATTCGAAAACTGCAACAGAATTCAGAAAATGGGCAACCAAGACACTTAAAGAACATATTACAAAAGGCTATACCATAAACAAAAAACAAATTGCTAAAAATTATGAATCTTTTATGCAAGCTGTGGCTAGTGTTCAGTCATTATTACCAGAACATGTATTGCTTGATCCAAAAACAATTCTTGAATTGATAAAAGAATTTTCTAGTACTTGGATGTCTATCGATGCTTATGATAAAGAAAAATTAATTTCTATAGGTTTTACTAAAAAATCTGTTAAGTTTTCCGCAATCGAATTAAACGAAGCAATAAAAAATTTACGTTCCGAACTTCTCAAAAAAGGGGAGGCTTCAGATATTTTTGCCACAGAAAGGAATGCTGGAAGTATAGAAGGAATTATTGGAAATGTGATGCAATCTTTTGGCGGACAAGATGTTTATAAAACGCTCGAAGAAAAAGCAGCGCACCTTTTGTATTTTATGGTTAAAAATCATCCTTTTGTCGATGGCAATAAACGTTCTGGTGCTTTTGCTTTTATTTGGTTTTTGCGAAGAACAAATATTAAAGGTGGTAAAAATATCAATCCAAATGCACTTACTGCACTTACTCTTTTAATTGCAGAAAGTAATCCAGAAAAGAAAGATCAAATGGTAGGATTAGTAACTCAATTTTTAAAATAAACAAGTTCGCAAAGGGAGAATTTTTTTGTTATAATTGATTTATGAAAAACGCATATAATTGGTATTCGCATTTAATCAAACCATCTTGGGCTCCGCCTTCTTGGGCTTTCGGTCCTATTTGGTCATTTCTTTATGTTCTCATTTTTATTTCTTTTGGGGCAGTTTTTTATAAAGTTTTTAGAAAAGAATTACCCCTGATTGTATTGTTGCCTTTTGCGCTTAACTTAATTTTTAATTTAATTTTTACTCCGATTCAGTTTGGTTTACAAAACAATTACCTAGCAGCAGTAGATGTGATCCTGGTTTTAGGGACTTTGGTTTGGGCAATGATCGTGATTTATCCACATTTGAAATGGGTGGCGTTGATGAATTTGCCTTACCTTGTTTGGGTTTGTATTGCCACGGTTTTGCAACTCTCGGTCACTTATTTAAATAGATAGAAATATAGTTGCATTTTTGCTAAAATAAGATAAAATATAGTAATTAACTGGGCCCATAGCTCATCTGGTAGAGCGCCTCATTTGCAATGAGGAGGTAAGCGGTTCGAGTCCGCTTGGGTCCACATAAATCGTAAATTTAAACTGCTTTAAATTTTCGGTTTAGGTGGAGACGGTAGCACCGAAGGAGAGCTTCTTTGGGCACAACACATTGTTCTTTATCTTAATTAAATATATTCCGGGGTAGTTGAAATGCGTAATTAAAGCATTTCAAAGACGGAGGCACGAAGGTGCCGAGTCGGGGTCGCAAGATTTTTCAGCAGAAAAATACTAGTGACCAGCGGTTCCGTTTGAGCTATCTTTGGAGTACAAATTCCGGGGTAGCTCAGCGGTAGAGCGGTCGCCTGTGGACATTTCCACCCATGGTATAATAAATTTATGCCAGACAAAAGGAAATATACTAACTTTTAGTATTACGCAGCTTTCTATTGAAAAATAGATCGAAAACAAGGTGAATTCGGGGAAACCCTCTTTGAAGAGGGCAATCCCGAGCCAAGCCTTTGATTAGTTGGGGATTTATCCTGAGCTTGTCGAAGGAAGGTGTAGAGACTATCCATTTATGGAGTAGTTCTCTGATTTAAAAATTCAGAGCGCGAAGCGCCTTGCTCCTAAGTTCATAAAAATTATTTATGAATATGGAGATGATATAGTCCATGCCCCTAGTAATAGGAGATTACATGTAAGCGATTGGTCGTAGGTTCGATCCCTACCCCCGGAGCCAGTTAGAAGAATTTATAACCTCACTATAAACACTAGGTATATAAGCATTTTCGGTTTTTTGGTACACCTGTTCTAACTTCAAAAGTTCGTCAAATAGGATAGAGGGAACGGATTTAATTATAAGTCCATCAGCAATCTCAAATCTTTCCCAAAAAAATCCTAAATATTGTTTTTTCAATTTTGGTGAAGCTTTTTTGTAGGTGTCATAAATGTTGTCAGTCAGGCTAATTATTTCTTTAGCAATATCAACATTTACATTCCTGTCTTTTTCTAAATCTATTAAACGACTATCAATATTTTCGAGTTCTTTAATAAGTCCATCGTTAATTCTAGTAAAAGCTTCTCTAGTGATAGTTTTTTCAAGTAATTCATCTTCGGCAACTTTTCTTTTTGTTTCAAAAGCAGTTCTTTGATTAATTAATGTTTGTTTTTTATTGTCGTATATTTTTCTTCTTTCATAAAAAATATTTTTAGCTTTTTCAATTACTTTATCAATAAATTCTTTATTGAATTCCAATGTTTTAAATTTATTGGCAATCATTTCTTCTAACTTGTTTTGTTCTGAATATTTTCCACAACCACTT
Source organism: uncultured bacterium (assembly GCA_903888625.1). GTDB lineage: Bacteria > Patescibacteriota > Minisyncoccia > Phycocordibacterales > UBA9973 > UBA9973. The sequence continues at coordinate 12,959 of CAISUD010000041.1, read as the reverse complement.
TTGTTGGTGCAATGGTAATAAGCAATCTTCTTTTTTAAATGCCATTCAGCAGTATAGCGACAAGAATGTTTATAACAACGCAAAAATCCATTTAAAAGCCATACGTATTTCCTTTTACGGCAAGAGTGATGATTTTTCCCGTCCATTATTTTTTGAACTGCATTAAAAGTATATTCATCAATAATTGGTTTATGTTTTACAAGTTTTGGGTCCGTAATGTGAATACTTCCCCAATGTAATTCTCCTTTGTAAAAAGGATTTCTTAAAAGTTCATAAAGTCTACTTTCTGATAATTTACAACCTTTTCTAGTTCTTAATCCACTTTCAAATAAAATGTCGCTAACATCAAAGACATTATAATTTCCAGTTACATAAAGTTCAAAAGCTTTCTTTAGTAGAGGTGCAACTAATTCGTCTTGCACCACAATTTTTTCTGATAATCTACCATCCATCGGATTTGGATTTTTTACATTTTTATACCCGAGCGGGGGATAGGAAGGGAAATATCCTGCTTTTGCCTTCTCGTTTAAAGTAGCGATAACTTTTTCTCCAGTAATTAAGCATTGCATTTCATTTACTGAAGCCATAATGTTATCAATTACAATATCAGTGGCGGTATTTCCTACGATTGGTTTATTTAAGCATTTAAGAATTACTCCTTTTTCTTTGAATAAATTTCGTAATGTTATGTGATCAATTGTATTCCTCGCGATTCTGTCAGAATGAATTACTACGACGATGTCTACTTCTTTTGCCATTACTTTTCTTATTAATTCCTGAATACCTTGTCTTTTTAAAGTACTACCGCTTTTGCCTTCGTCTTTTATTACTCCAACAACTTCATATCCGTCTTTTTCTGCCTCTCTACGACAAATAATTTCTTGAGCTTCAATTGATTGTCCATTATCGGCTTGGTCAGAAGTTGAAACTCTGCAGTAAATTATTGCTTTTTTATTTTGATTTTCTTGCATATTTTTTTAATTAGTTATTAATTAATAATAGGAACTTATGAATGAAAGGACAACCGGAGTTATGCCCACCTTTAGTATTTTAGTTTTAATTAATAATTTAAATTAATTTACCCCGTGGTGCTTTTAATTAAAAGTCCTCTAATTTGTCTACCACTTTTTCTGCATTACCATTAGTATTTTCCACTACAGGGTAAAACAGCATTCTTTGTTTTTGTTTTGGATCACGTTCTTGGAGAAGTAATCCTGCACTTTCCAACATTGGAAGAATTGAATTACTAAACTGAGCAGTATCAAGCAATCGGTGGTAAATTTCGTTATGTTGCTGAGAAATTTCTTTTCTACTAATACCAATATCTTCTCCTGTCCCTTCTTTTTTTTGCCATAGCGGTTTAATTACAAGTTCAAAAAGCTGGAGAACAAAAGGTGGTAGATTAAGTGTTTGGCTTGTGCATAATTTATCCCATAAATCAAAAGCGTCATTTACGTCTTGTTCGTTGGCAGTGATTGTTGATCCATTTTTATCTCTCCACCATAAATTAAGAATAGCAATTGATTTTATCATTGAAGTTATACGCTTGATGTCTCTTTGATATCTTGGCTGTAAAAATTCTTTATCTTTAAAAAAGCGTTCTCGTATTAATTCCTCCGAGCAAAGCCTGATATCTTTAATGTTTTCATTTTTAATTGCTTGTATTCTTTCAATAAGTAAGTTGCGACCTTCGTTTTCTTTCAATGAATTTTCATAAGCTGTAATATTCATTTCTTTTTTTAATGCTAGAGATACCCCATCTTTGATTTTTTCCTGTTCCATACTTGGACTTAATAGGAGAAACCTTGTAGCTTCTTGGTCATTTATTTTTAACCCCGCAGTACAAAAGACAACAGCGGGGAATCCTCTTAAGATAACGGTTTTTGTTTTGATTCCTCCTTTTTCGTGAGGGTCAGCTATTTTAAAATGAATTTCTTTTTGGTCGTGGGAAAAAAGAGGTCTCAATCCTGTAAGTAGTTGGTTGTGTGGCATATCAAGGAATATAAGTATTTTGGATGAAAGATCTACCATTCGTTCATTTTTTTCTTTGTTGAATTCTCCCTGTTCGTGAAAAAAAGATTTGGGCGAACACCCCCCTAGTTTTATTAAGTCTTTTTTTGGAAAAAGTTTTGAAAGTTCTAATGGTATAAAACTTTTACCCGTTGAAGATGGTGCATTATAACTTATGTTTAATTGTGCGTCTCCGGCATAGGCGGAAAGCATACCAAAGAAAGTGGCGAGTTTGTTTTCGTTGTCATGTTTGATTGTTATACTTAGAATTTCTACTAATTCTTTATTAGATAACGGTTTGAATTTTGACACATCTATGATTGGATCAGCTTCTTCCAATGATTTTAGAAATTCTTCATTCTCATCTTCCTCTTCATATTTTTTGACCTTTTTTGTTTTCTCTTTCTTTTCAATAGTTTTGACTGCTTCAAGTTCAAGCTTATCCGAAATTTCTTGCCACTCAAAGTTTTCTTTACAGGCAGAGCAGTGTCCGTTTCCTGTAATAGGGTCAATATTAAATGTTGCTATTGAATGACCGGAGGACACTTTATTGCAGAATGGACAGTAGGTTGCTAAATAATCGCCTATGTCTTTTATTTCAATTCCATTTTCTAATAATGTTTGTTTTATATTCATTTTAATTTCAATGATTAATTTATAATTTTTCACTAGGAAAATTAATATCCTCTTTCTTGGATAATTCGACTTGGTCCAAATAACTGATAAAGAGGTCGGCAAAAATTTGCGCTGCAGCGTCAATGATTTTGCTTTTCTCTCCTTCTGTTGCTACGGATACTTTTTCCATAGTATCTAGTTTTTCATAAAAAATTACTTTAAGATAGTTGTGTTTATATAAAGGCAATATAAAAAATACTCATATTTTAAAGAGTATTTTTGTTCAAATTAACAAGTAGTTAGCCTTAATTAGACTAAATCAATTTGATAAACTTTATTTATTTCATATCCAGAGTTATTGTAATTTACAATTAAATCTTTTGTTAATTTTAATTTTTTTATTATTATTTCATTAATATTTTTAAGTTCGGAACTTATGTTTTGAAGAGTCGTATTACCCAATCTATTAGCCCCGACCTTAGAATTACTTTGAGTTATCATAATCAAATATTCAAAGCGTTTATTTTTACCGTCAGATTTTCGAAATTGATATTCCAAGGTTTCATTTTGAGTTTTCCTTGCGATTGTTTTTTTATCAGTGTTTATTATTAAAATAATTTTATTACTCTCTTGGGTATTATTTAAATCTTTTTTTCTACGAAGTATACCTCTACCGACTCCCCAAGTTGAAAGTTCGTAATCAGGATTCATCATCCCATTTTCATCAAAGATTAATGGATCTAATAATTTTATTGTTTTTTTACTTTTTGTCATATAATTTTTTAATTAATTAAAAACTGACCTATGGTTGTATAATAACAAATAAGTATATATAATTAAAGTACAATTAAATAAGAAGTAGCCTAAACCTTTAGAAACAAAGGCACGGTGAAATAAGTCGATCAAGCATAAAGAACCTATCATATAGGGTCGCTTGATCGCCATATTGGGAAACCAATGTGAGTAGCGAAAGCTACTAACCTATGTGGTAGGCTTTTTGCGTTCTACTCCCTAGGTTTATAAATAAAACGCAAAAAATAATTTATGAAAAAATATCTTCTAATTTTGTTTCTAGCAGTATTTATTATTCCTTCAATTGTTTTTGCTAGTTGGTGGAATCCACTTACATGGTTTTCAAAAACTGTACCAACAACAGTGCAACCAATTAATACTCAAAATTTATCACCGCAAGAATTGCAAGATTTAAATAATACATATTTACATCAAAATACTAATTCTATTATTTCTCAAAAAAGTATTTCTATTACTGATAGCAATACAACAAAGACAACTTCAGCAAAAAACAATAATCAAATTTGTGCTAATGACTATGGTGTGGGTAGTATATGGACTAAAAAATTAAACTCCCAGGGTGGACCAATTTGTGATTGTCAGGTTTACTTTATGTGGAATACCAGTCACACTTCTTGTGTGGTTGTACCAATAAAAACTAGCGATCAAATCTGCCAAGATAGCTACGGAATAAATAGTAATTGGAGTGGCACTAAAAACGATAAAGAAGGATTAAATTGTAGTTGTAAAACTGGATATGAGTGGAATTCTAACAAAACTTCTTGTATGGCAATTCCGCCCGTAACTTCGGAACAAATTACCAGACTGACATTTTTATGTAATTTTTTGGAAAAACAAAATTCCTTATCAGATACAGCAAAGGCATGTACTTCAGGATCTATGTTGAATTATTATAATTCCAGTTTATCTTTTAGATTAAAAATGGATTCTTTAGCACAAACACTCCAGCAGAAGCAACAAGGTGTATATAATAATTATCTCAACACTCAACAACAATTATTTCAGCAAGATCAAACAACTTATAAACTTCAGCAATTACAAAATTCTATTGACGCCAACACTAGAGCAATAGAACAACAAAAACGGGATCAGCAAAGTGCACAGCTACAGCAATATTGGCAAGCCGAGCAACTTAAAGAAGAGCAACAGTTGAAACAACAGCAACAACAATATTATCAAATGCAACTAAATTCAGGTTGTCGGGTGACTGGTAGTTGTCCTCATTATTAATTTAACTAAAAAATTATGAAAAAAATCAATAAATTTTTAAAACTAGCAGTTCTTTTTACAGGGTTACCATTACTAATTTGTGTATTTATTAGATCAGATGCGTATCAATCATTTTATAGTAAATGGATACCCAGCTTTAAAATTATAGGTTTTGATATTGTTGAGCTTATTATTTTAGGATTTATTATTACAGCAATTATTTTTGGAATAATATCTATTATTAAAAGTCATAAAACAGAAAAAAGATTAGCTGAGATTATGATGATTTTTCTCACTTTATTAAATATATACATGCTAGTCATTTGTATCATTACGTTGGCTGGTTATTCAATTACTTTTTTAAGTCAATAATTTTATGAAAAAATATACATTGATTACAATTATAGTTGTTGGAATCGTTGCAATAGCAGGTGCCTATTTTGTTGGGCAAAATTCAAAACTAAGTTCTTTAGCTAAGCAAAAGGATTTAATGCAACTTCAAGACAATTGTCATAATTGGGGGAAAACAATTGAAGAAAAAAATACATATGGTTCTGATACAATTTTTCATTCTTTTACACACTATAATATTAGTTTAAAAAAATGTTTTGTCGAGATAACATCATCTCATGGTGGTGAGGTTTATGCAGGATACGATTACATTTATGACGGAGAAACAGGTTCTGTGATTTTTGATAAATTTACAGGTAATGATGTTCAAAATTGTTTAGATTATAGATCTACTAATAAATCACTATCAAATTTTAGTTGTGACCAGTTTAATTTACTTCGAGACCAATATATGAATAACTAATTGATTTTGAGATTTTTTAAATAACTAAAACTAAATAAAACTAAAGGTATTTATATAATCAAAACTTAGAAAAACTTAGAATTTTTAAAATACTAAAACCTAAAAAAACCTAAAAATTTAATTAGCCAAAGGTTAAGAAAAGGTTAAGGTTTTAATACACATAAAAGTTACAAAAAGGTTACAATTTCGTAGTATTAAAACCTATAATTTTTAGAATACTAAAACTTAGGGTATAGCATTAAGGTAAACTATTAAGAAAGGATAAGATTTCGGTAGATATAAAACTTAAGATAATTTAAGGTAGAGCATTGAGAAATCATTAAGATGTTGCTATTAAAGAAGGTAAGAAAAGATAAGATTTCGGCAGATTTAAAACATAAAAAAACTATAAGGTTTTACTATCGCTAAAGGTTACAAAAAGGTTACAATTTTTATATATAAAAAACACAAGAAAACACAAGATTTTAAATAACCTGTTAAAACCTTCAAAACACCCTGATATCAAGTTTTGTTTTTTTGTATGAAGGATTATATTGATTTTCAGATTGATATTGTTAATAGGGAAGTTAAAGCGATTTAAACATTGTTAATATCATTTGTCTTGCGAGTACTTTGCGTTTTCACACATTTCAGTATGGTTCGGTGTTTACGCTGTGGAAATCGCAGTATATTCGCAAACAATCGCTGAGTATTATGGCTAAGAATCAAAAACCCTCGCAGAGTAAGGGTTTTTGATTAACTATTTCTTTCTCCTATAATTTTCTTTTTCTGTTGTTTTCGGATGATTATCAGCATATTTTTCTGAAACAAATTTTCCTGTTATTGCGGATCTGTTTACGGTAATTTTATCGTTAGATTTTGACACATATTTAAGACAAAATCCCCATAAAAATTTTTTACAGTCAAGTATTGATTTTAAACATATTAAGAATTATAATTGTTGTACATTTTTAAATTCTAAAGGTCGGAATCAATACCTCTGCTTTGACAGTGGTATTTTTTTTACTTTCATTTGTCTTGCTAAGCAGATTTTAATCCCGTAGGTCTAGTTTTAGTTCTGCTCCCTAAAACCAGAATTATTGGCAATAGTTATTACCAATTAGCTAAATTATACCATTTTTAAAGACTTTTTGCGAGAAAAATATATTAAGAAAACAATTGAAAATTGATGTAAATAGTCTGTCTATTGTATATTGAAATAATAAGCTTTTTTAGATAAAAGTTTGGTATATTTATCATTTTTAAAATTATTCTATTTTAAATTTTTAAATTAAGTAATCAAATTGCTTCAGATTTCTTTTTGTGTCATACTCATAGAATAAATATGATAAAAAAGAAGGACAAATTAAATAGTATGAAAAGTTTTGTAATTAATCCACTAAAACACAAGGAATTACTTAATTTTTTAGATGACAAAGCGGTTAACATAATTAAATACTTTATAATAAAATCTTTATTTGCTCAACCCGAATCAAAAAAAGAACAAAGGTCATTGCCAATTCAGATACCAAAGGAACATATAGAGCAATGGTTTACACAAGCTTTAGATGTCAAGCCTGTTGGTGCTGGTTCTTATCCAATAGATATATATAATGAACGTGAAAATTGGGGAGCTGATATAAAAATGCTTAATGTGAAAGTTAATGCTTCAGGTAATGTTTTAAATGGGGATAGTGGAGAAGCCTCACTTGGTCAAAACTTTGCAGATGCAGGTATTGATTTAGATAGTCTTTTTGCCTCACATAGCTATGATGAAATTAAAGATAAGTGGATAAAACTTTATAAAGATAAGTATGAAATTTTAAAAAGAACTTATCCAATAAAAAAAATATATTATTTTTTTATACTTAGACCGAGTATACAAGGAAATGGAACAAATTTTTATTTTGCAGGTGCTGTTTTAAATATAAATGAATTAAATAAAGTTAGTGTAAATAAACAAAGAACTACCGTTAGAGGTAAATCTGTATTTTTAGATAATTTTATAGCGAACGAATACGGTAATACTAAAATATACAAATCAAAAAAACGTTTGGAATTAAGATTAAGAGCTAAGTTTTGGATAGAAAATGATATGGCTGTTAAAATTAGCACATCCTTTAATGGATCACATGTAAATCTCCGTGACGAAAATATGGGAAAAGATTATTTAGAAAAACAAATTAAACAAATTAAAAAAATTAAAGTAGATTTTATTTTTTAAAAATTATTCTATTGCTTTCATCATTTGTCTTGCAACAGCTTCAATAACTGGAACACTAACAGAATTTCCAATTTGCTTGTATAAAGCAGAGTCAGCTATTTTAGGGAATTTAAAATCATTTGGAAAGCCTTGAATTCTAGCACACTCTAATGGAGTTAATTTTCTAATACCTTTCTTATCTTTAATAATTGGCACATTATGTCCTCCAGTTCCCATGTTTGCTGTAAGCGTAGGGCAGACCCCACTTTTATTTTCTCTAACATATTGTCTACGCCACTGATAGACTTTTCCTTCTTCTTTTATAAAATTCTTTAATCTTTCATATAATGGTTTTCCATTGTAATAATATTTTTCAGACACATTTTTTTCCAATAAATCAGTAATTTTTTTAGTAAGCTTGATCGGATTAGGAAATTCAAATTTTTCATAATAATCTTTATCTTTAAAGCCTACGATATAAACACGTTCTCTGTTTTGTGGAATATTTCCATACTCCATACTATTTAAAACTTTTATTTTGACATAATAGCCAAGATTTTTTAATGTTTCTTCAATAACTTTAAAAGTTTTACCCTCATCATGACTTTTTAAGTTTTTTACATTTTCAAGTAAAAATCCTGTTGGTTTTCTAACATCGATTATTTTTGCAATATCAAAAAATAAATTACCTCTGTCTTTCTTGTCCTTAAATCCTTGCTGATAGCCTGCGATAGAAAAAGCCTGACAAGGGAAACCGCCAAGCAAAAAATCAAATTTTGGCAAATCATCAATTCCAATTTTTCTAATATCTTCTATGACCAATTTTGATGTTGGAAAATTCAAATCATAAGTTATTCCACATTGCTTATCAAAATCGTTAGCAAAGACTGTTTTAAACCCAACTCTTTCAAAACCAATTCTTATTCCACCAATTCCTGCAAATAAATCAATAGTTCTAAATTGGAGCTTTGTTTTTTTCTCAACCTTTTTTTCTGGTTCGTTTGATACATTCCTAATGATCTGAATCACAACACCCCTGATTTCTACATCAGTTCTAAAAAGAGGTTTCATATTAGGATTTCTAGGTTGAAGTCTGAATTTGTTATTTTCTTTGTATAATTTTTTTAGAGTAGCTTGGTTGTCGTCAATGATAGCTACTACTGTCTGCCCGTTTTCTGCGACAGATTGTTTTTTTATAATTACAATATCTCCATCAAAAATACCTTCTTCTATCATACTATCGCCAGAAACACGCAAGGCATAATATTCTTTTGAATTCTTTATATTAGGATTAGAAACAGCAATTGTTCCCTGAAAGTCTTCAATTGCTTCAATCGGAGCACCGGCTTTAATTTTCCCCATAATCGGAATTTCTAAAACTGTTTTTATTTCTTTCTCTAAAGTAATACTTCTGGCTGAATTTTCACTTTTTGAAAGATATCCTTTTTCTTTTAAAGAATTTATATGTTCATGAATAGTGGAAACCGCTTTGAGTTTTAGCTTTTTTCGTATTTCTTCAATAGTGGGAGAGATACCGTTTTCCAATATATAGGTGTTTATAAAATCAAGAACTTGTTTTTGTTTTTTTGTTATAGTTTTCATTGCTTTAAAATCTCATTTGTGCTACACTTATATTATAACCGAACAGATACCGAAAATCAAAGCAGGTTATCCACACTTTTATTAAATTTAAAATGATTGTAAATAACAAGTTATGAATTTAAAAGATTTTTTAGAAAAAGTTCCACTTTATAAATGGGAAAATATAAATGGAATAGTTTATATCGAACCAAATTATGCAATTGGTGCGTTTTTTGATCAAAAGGAAGGATTGCCAGCTTTATCTCTTTATTGTAATAAATGTGAAGACAGAACTACCTTTAATGAAATTGAAAACAAAAGATTTTTTGATAGATTTAAGAGTAAAGACCATTTTATAATAAATATTATTAAACAACTTGAATATGAATGTAAGGGTTGCAGTTCAATAAAACAACAGTATTTTATTATTGTTCAATTAAATTATAATGGTGTTGAGTTAAAATTAAAAATAATGAAGATAGGGCAATATCCTGAATTACAAATTTTAAATGAAACTGAAATAATAAAGCTTTTAGATAAAAAAGATTTTGAAATTTATAGAAAAGGTTTTCGTTGTGAAAGTTCTTCTTTTGGAATTGGTGCATATGCCTATTATAGGCAACTCGTGGAAGATAAAATTGATTATATTTTGGATGAAATTTATAAAAGTGGTGATAGTGATATTAAAAAATTGGCTGAAAAAGCAAGATTAGAAAAGAATACCACAAAAAAAATTGAAATTATAAAAGACAAAATACCAGAAAAATTAAAAAGTGGTGGACAAAACACTCTTGGTTTGCTTCACGACTCATTAAGCATTGGTTTACATAATTGGACTGATGAGGAATGTTTAACAAAAGCAGAAAAAATTAGAACTGCCCTTGTTCTTCTTTTAAAGAATATTAGAGAAGAGAAAGAAGATGAAAGAGAAATAGCTAAAGTGTTTGGTGACTTAGCAAATTCTGATAAAAAATAACTATGTATTCAAATAACTTCCCATTTTTGCATTGTCTTGATAAAAAAACCTTAAACCCTACACAACTCCTTAATATACAAAAGTTTAGAATACATCGAATTCATATACTCATAATCCGAGAAGATGGTTATAATAATCTCACGTTCGGGGAGCAAATTTTAAACACCATTTTTATGGGTTATTTTCTGTACCCAGAATAGGATACGAACCATTGCTTTTTCTATTCTTCAATGGTAGATTGTAGGTAAATATATGGTCTTTGACATATTATCTCAACTTTAATTTTTGGACTCTTTTAGTTACTTTATGGTGATTGAGAAAGTTCAAAAATAAAGTTTAACTAAAAAAATTACTATGAATAATTTTCAACTGATGAGAGAAGGAGACCCAAATGCCAATATATATATAGGACAAATGGAAAACTATAAACTAATTCCAATTAAAGAATCCTGCATTGAAGTGGCAGAAAGAGTTTTCAAGGAGCGTTACAAGACGGACACTAACCCTGTTGTTGTCCAAATGATACAAGATGGCATTCCAATAGACCATTGGTATTACAGGTCTAACCAATGGATTGCACAAGTCCATCTTAATCTTTTCCAACACATTATCCCATTTATTGGGCCAGCAAATGAAGCTCCATCAAGTTTATTTGGAGATGATAAATATGTTGTTGACCAACAAGTAATGGATAGGCTGTTGAGCTTAATCAAAGTATAAACCAGGGAATAGCTCAGTTTATCTGATAACTATTCCCATAACCCCTCAGTTCAAAATATTTATTTTGGTTTGAGGGATTATTAAACTAAAGCTAGCAATTGCTCAATCTCTCTCAACGAAACCCCAGGAAAAGGGAACACCTTACACCAATCAATAGTTCGTAGCTTGTGCCTCCAAGCGAGCCAGTAAAAATCTTAAGTCCACCAAAAGTGGGCTTTTGATTTTTTTGGCTCCGGGGATAAAGCCAACTGCTTGGCTTTAGGGTAGGGAGCGAACAACGGAGCCATAATTTGCAAGCTTGCAAATAGGCGAGTTGGTGCCCAGACAAAATTTTTTGACGAAAAAATTTTAGTCGAGGGAGATACCCCTACCCCCGGAGCAAAATTTTAAGCTATATTTTATAATGGTTATTTTTTGGATGTTAGTAGAAGTTCGAACTTGTGATATTTTTGATGTATAATATGGAAATGAAAAAAGCTTTTATTTGTCTCATCACTGGCCCAGCAGGGTCTGGTAAATCTTCAGTGTCAAAAGCATTAGCCAGTAAATTTGAACACAGCGCCGTAATTGAGGTTGATACTCTTCGCCATATGATAAAAGGTGGTTATGTAAGACCATGGCCACATACTGAAGAAGTAGATATTCAACTTCTTCTCTCTGCAGAAAATGCGTGTAGTATCGCTGATAATTTTTTAGAGAAAAATTTTACGGTATTTATTGATGACGTTGTTGGTAAAAAACTATTAGAAAAATACTCTGATCATTTTAAAGATAAAGATTTCAAGGCATTTCTACTTTTGCCTTCGTTAGAGTCTCTCCTGGTTCGTTTTGACAATAGAGGAGATGATCAGGAACTTAGATTGAGGACCGCTGAGCTTCATAAGATATTTTTAGACAAAAAGGATACATTAAACTGGCAAGTAATAGATTCAAGTAATCATACCCTAGAAAAAACAATTGAGCAGATTTATAAAGAAATAATTTTATGAAAATCTTAATTTTTACAGAAGGAACAATTTTAATGCATAAAAGTGCCGTAGGACATAGCAGAGAGGAAATTATAGAGCAAGTAAAAGACAAACAGTCATCCGTTAAAGATTACTCTTCTTATGTACCTATAGGTAATGCAGTGGATAAATTAAACAAATGGAAAGCTCAAGGAGCTGATGTTATTTATCTAACTTCAAGAAAAGAGCAAGTTGAGATTAATGATATTCGAAATATTCTTTCTAAATTTAACTTTCCCAAAGGAGGGTTAGTCTATCGTAAACAAGACGAAGGATATAAAGATGTTGCTGAAAGAATTATGCCTGATCTTCTAATTGAAGACAACTGTGAAAGTATTGGCGGAGAAGATGAAATGACAATAACTCATATTAGTGAAGATAAAAAAACCAAAATAAAATCAGTTATCATTAAAGAATTTAATGGAATAGACCATCTTTCTGATAATGTGTTAGAGCTGGTATAATAAATTTATGCTTAAAAGAAATAAACTATTTATGATAATTATTATCGGACCACCTGGTGCTGGTAAAACAACATTTGCAGAATTTTTAAAAAATCAACTTTCATATACTGCTCACGTTGCATCGGATAATATAAAACGTTTTATTTCAGAATTTAGAGAGGTTCATTCGCATAATAAAGTGAGTCGTAATGTTGTAAATGCAATGACTGATGAATATTTAAAGAATAATATCAGTGTTATTGTGGATCAAAATATGGAGACTGAAGAAGTGCAAAATTTAAAAAATATTGCTGATAAACACAAAATAGATTTTTTTATTTATAGAGTTGAAGCTCATACAAATATAAGAGAAAAGCGTATTTTGGAAAGAACAAAAAAATATAATAAACCAATGATGTCTAAAGAAACGATGGATAAACTTCTTAAAAGATACGAGAAAAATACTTATACTGGGAATATAGTACTAGATTCGGAAAAACTTAGTATAGAAGAAATGGCTAATATAATTCTTAAAGATTTGAAAGTCACATAATAATACTCATTCGAACATCACCCCAAGTGCGGAGCC
>CAISUD010000040.1 GCA_903888625.1 uncultured bacterium | reverse complement strand
GTATGTTTGCTACACTGGAACAAAGAGATGTAGATGAGAAGGCAAAGCTCATCAATGAGCGACCGAGAAAAAGACATGCCTATTTAACCCCTTACGAGATTTTTGTGGAAGGTAAAATTGCAGTTCAGGCTAGAATGTAGCGGCAATAGAATGTCTGATCCAGCACATATTTTTTATGCACTGAGCAATTAGGACATTTGCAACCCCTCTTTTTCTTTATGCATTTGCTTGCTTCAAAAGCACAGAAAAGGCTTTCCATACGCGTTTCCTTTTCCAGTTTTTTTTCAGAAGTTAGAAAAATTTTAGCCATCTGAGGACCAGCCTTTATCAAGCATCCCAGGGGATAGCTCGGACAGAATTTACAAAGACATTTAATCAGGTTCTTTTTAGTTTTTTCCACTTTTATAGCCATATATTTTTGTGATTTAAATTACTTTGCTAAAGAGATTATTAGTGCTAAGCCCGCAAGAAAATAATCTAATTTTTGGCTTTGCATCAAGCTGATATTTTTTTGAAAAATCTTTTTAGCCGCCAATTGCAAAAAAGACATATCTTTTGGGAGTCCTCCTATTCTGTTTTGCAGTCTGGAGAGTAAGCATCCCTTAAAAGCAACCATGTGCAATCTATGCAATACAATTAATATTATGACTGTCCAAGGTGACAAGAATAATCCGACCAAAATTGCTGAAAAGATAAAAATGATATGGAACCAAAATAGAAAACTGTTGGCAATATTTTGAGTATGGATGCTCATAATTCTATTATAGTATAAAACGGCTCTGCAGCCTATTTGACTATTGAACCGTATTGCTTTATCACCAAAAGTTCCAAAGTGCCGACCAAGTATAAAAAACAACCTATTAAATGAAGGTTATTTTTGTCTGTTGGGACTATGGGACGAAGTTGGAACTTATTTGACTACTGCTTATGTTACCTGAAAATGCTATTTTTTTCAAATTGTTAGGCTTTTGCGGGGGTGTTTCCTTTTATTTGGTAATAGTGTAAAATTAGACTTATGAAAACATATTATGAAAAACCAAGGTTTAAGTTGTATCAAGCTAATTGCCTTGATATTTTAAATGAATTACCTGAAAATTCGGTAGATATGATTTTTGCCGATCCGCCATATTTTCTTTCAAGCGGTAGCTTTACTTGTCAGAATGGGCAAATGGTTAGTGTAAAAAAAGGAGATTGGGATTTGACCAACGGAACCAAAAAGAATTTTGAATTTCATAATGAATGGATAAAAGCGTGTCGTCGAGTCTTAAAACCAAACGGAACAATTTGGATTAGTGGAACTTACCACTCAATTTATCAATGCGGATTTGCCCTAGAAGTTAATAAATATCATTTCTTGAATGACATCGCATGGTTTAAGCCAAATGCTTCGCCAAATTTAAGTTGTCGTTTTTTTACTGCCAGTCACGAAACTTTGCTTTGGGCAAGAAAAGAAAAAAAAGGTAAACATACTTTTAATTATGATTTAATGAAAAATGGCGAATGGCCAGAGGATCAATTGAAAAAGCCTGGATTACAAATGCGTTCTGTTTGGTCAATCAATACGCCAAAGCCTATTGAAAAAAAATTTGGCAAGCACCCAACACAAAAACCATCTGATTTACTTAGGCGGATTGTTTTAGCAAGCACAAACAAGGGCGATTTAATTCTTGACCCATTTGCTGGAAGCTCAACAACAGGCTTGGCTGCTTATTTGTACGGCAGAAATTTTATTGGTATTGACAGTGAAAAGCAATATTTGGATTTATCAATCAAGCGATTTGAAGAATTGGATAAAAATATTAAAAATAAGCTTTCTAAAAAATAATATGAAAATAGTTACAAGAACAGTAGCAATCAACAACTTGAAAAAACATATTGGGCAAGATTTGCGAAAACTCGCCTTGCAACATGGAATTACAACTTACGAAACGGGCAAACAAAACAAAGGCTGGAAAGGTTTGGTTTTGGAAATATTAGCAGGATTAGAAAACAATGTTTCAAAAGCACCAAATGGACTTTCTTATGAATTAAAATCGGTTAGCTTCCATAATGTCAAAAATGAACTTACGCCAAAAGAAACAATGGCAATCACAATGATCAATCCCGAAGAATTAAAAAAACATTCGTTTTTTGAAAGCCACTGTTGGGCAAAATTAAAGTCAATGGTTTTTTGCGCCGTGATGTGGCACGGTCAAAATTCTGAAAATGCCGAGCTATTAAAAGTGGCAAGTTTAGATTTTGCCGAAGATGACGAGCTTATCAAAGAAATAAAAGCTGATTATGATTTTATTAGAGCAAAGCTAATCAAAGAGGGATTTGGCGCTTTGACTGGCAAAGACGGAAAATGGATACAAGCCAGAACAAAAGGAGCTGGACACGGATCAACTAGCCGTGCTTTTTATGCTAGAATAAGTCTAGTTAAAAAGATTTTTGAAACGGCCTCTTAATAATTAATTAACTAATAAGTAATATGTACAACTTTTTAAATTTAGATGAGGAAACAAGGAAACAAATGACCAATGAAATCAATTGGGCGATAGAAAATAATCAACTGTATTACAGTAAAAGATTTTTAGAAAATATGCGAGAGAAATGGCAATCACTATTTATCGAGGCAGCTAAAAGCCATGCCGAACACTGGCTAGCATTTCAAATTGAAGATAATCTAATGCTGAAAGGATTTGAGATAGCAAAAAAGCCAAAGGGCGGATATACAACCAAGCATGTTCCTGAAACTGCCTCGGAGACTCTCTCTAGTGGACAATTTAATAGATATTATATTATTGGATTGTGTCAACGAGCTTTGGCTGAGGGCAATAAATTTGTAGAAATATACCGAGCAAAAGAAAGTACAAATTCTCGTTTTGAGTCAGAATCATTAGTCGGTAAAAAAATTGATGCAACCAAGCTAATTACTGAACTTCGCAATTTAGAATCTAGCTTAAGATCAGATTTATTAAAGCCCAACTCTGGATTAAGCGTGAGATTGATTGCCTGATACTTGTCATAAAATTAAGATAATAAAACTGATTTAATAAATCAGTTTTATTATGCCAAAATTTAGAGAGAGTTGATTTTTGTCCAAAAATAAGGCAGAATAGAATTACAACTGAATTGGCCTAAACCTCGCCTTTGCGTGGCATGGTCTGAAATCTATGAACACATAAACGGTCTTCTGATCGGCACTGTGTTCATAGTCATATCTCGAAAGGGATATGTGGGCTCGTAAGAGTTCAGCCATCGGGAGACCTTTTTTGTATCCAAAAATTATGCTTAAATTTTATTTAATATACATTGGTTTTCTCATATCTTCCATTTTGGCAGTTATCGTCATTGCTTTTTTTAAAATAAAAAACACTAGCTTTCCCTATATAAAAAAAGAATATTTATTGTCCGAAGCTGAAAAGAAATTCTATTTTGTTTTAGTTAAGATTCTAGGAAATGATTATCTGATATTTCCAAAAGTTCGTATGGCCGATTTGTTCTATATGCCAAAAATGAGCAATAGCAGATTCTACCATTATTTCAATAAAATCCAATCCAAGCACGTGGATTTTTTAATTTGCGACAAGGAAAACATCCGCCCACTTTTAGCGATTGAACTGGATGATTCATCGCACTACAAAATGGATAGGATTTTAAGAGATAAATTGGTAGATAAGATTTTTGAAGGCGCAAAATTGCCTATATATCATGTTGCGGTTTCTCCTAATTATAGTAGTGCCGTAGAAGAAATAATGAGTGCTATTAAATAGAGCCATTTTTCTCGAACGAACTTTTTGTATTATCATTAAAAGTTGCTTCAATTTTTGTAAAAACATCTGTAGGATGCAAATCTTTTTGATCAAACGCCAACCTTTTTATTCCTGGCTCTACAAAAATTTGAGTCTTTTCTTTTCTTCCTTTTTCTCCAGCATAGATAACTAGTCTTAAGCCAACTTTTGATTTCGTGAGCAACCCAGTAACAAAGTACTTTTTATCATCAGAAGACAAGTTTTCTTCAACTAAAGGCACGGACTCATCATCTAAATTTAAAGTTTTCATTCCTTTGAAAATTTTTGCATCAATTCTGTTTATTACATATTCTTTCTCTTCGTTAAAACTTCTTGGAATTTCATAAGCATCTTTGCAATCTGCACACTGTAGCAGATTAGACGATCCCTTGTATTCATCATAGGGGCGCATAACGGGCTCCATTCTCAAATGATGGATTGGACATAATGGCTGAGGAACCCTAGCCACACCGCTTCCATCTGTGACCCACCATTCTATTTTATCTATTCTTACCTTTTGTTGATTTGGGTTCATTTTTTTATAGCTTAATAGTTATTGCTTTATTATTAGTATTATTGTATGCTCAAACATCATCCAAGTAAAGAAACTCGACATGCATCAAAAGCGATTCACATTTCAAGAACGTATCAAGCAGGATATTATGATTCTCACCGCAAACGAGGATTTTTTAGCTGATGTTAAAAAGCTGAGAGATAAATATGATTATTCGTCAGAGGTCGGGAATGACGAGATTGAGCTTCGCCTGGATTCTTCTGCTTTCAATGATCATAGTGATTATAACAAAGATTCGACTATACTTGTGAAAAAGTATGCCATACCAGAAAGTCATTTTTTTGCATTTGATAGCTATGTGCATTCGGGCAATTTAGATCCTGATTTTTCTGATTCATATCGTTTCTTTCATTTAAATCCACAAACAATATCTGCGAACACGACTGATTGTGTAACTCTAAAGATTTATCCGGATACTACCTTAAAAGATATTCAAGAAAATTGGCCACGAATTAAATATCATAGAGATAAAATTTTAGGGCGACAATTCAAAAGAAAAGTAAGAATTGAAAATCTTGATAGAGATTTAGAAATATTGGGTTAATTAAACAATCGGGAGGCTATTTTTCCAAAATTTCTTGAATTAGTTTGTATCTGCGCTCTTGCGTCAGTCCTCTGTGGACTCGCAGGAGCGTTTTTGTTTTTCCAAAAAATCCATCTAATGAATTTGTCGTAT
>CAISUD010000039.1 GCA_903888625.1 uncultured bacterium | reverse complement strand
GGTATGCCACAAGTTGAAGTGACTTTTGATGTGGATGTGAATGGTATCTTGAATGTTAAAGCGATGGATAAAGCTTCAGGCAAAGCTCAATCAATTAAAATCGAAGCAAGTTCTGGTTTGAAAGATGAAGATATTAAAAAAATGCAAGCCGATGCTGAAGTGCATGCTGAAGAAGATAAAAAGAAAAAAGAAATTGTGGACGTGAAAAATACTGCGGAAATGATTTCTTATACAGCGGAAAAAGCTTTGAAAGAAAATGAAGCAAAAATTCCGAGCGAATTGAAAGATAGTGTGAATGCAAAAATCACCGCACTTCGTGGTTTGAAAGATAGTACCGATATGGAGGCTATTAAAAAAGCCACCGAAGAACTTTCAGCTGAAATGTCTAAAATTGGTGAGGCAATGAATAAGGCAGGTGCTGAAACTCCTCCAACTTCGACTCCAGAAGAACAAGACCCTGAAGTCAAAGAAGCAGAAGTGAAAGATGAAACGAAGCCAGAAGACGATAAACCAAAACAATAATTGTACCTAAAGCCCTGGCTACAAAAAATGTTCAAAGTTCGACTTTGAACATTTTTTGATTTTTTTGGATAAAAAGCATATTATATTGGTATGGATAGAGAAACGAAGGTTTGTCAAAACTGCAAATCTGACTTTGTGATAGAGCCAGATGATTTTGGATTTTACGAAAAAATAAAAGTCCCACCGCCGACTTGGTGTCCGGAATGTAGGGTGATTAGACGTTTTTCATTTTTGAACAATTGGAATTTATTTTGGCGGAATTGTGATAAATGTAAAAAAAGAACTTTATCTATGTTTTCAAAGGAGCAAAAGATGACTGTGTATTGTCAGCCATGTTGGTGGGCAGATGATTGGGATGGAACAGAATATGCTATGGATTATGACCCCAGTCGTCCATTTCTTGACCAAGTTAAAGAGTTAAATTCTAAAACCCCATTTCCAGCCTTAACGAGCTTATATACAAGTATTAAAAATTGTGAATATACTAACGGTTTGGCTTGGTGCAAAGATTGTTTTATGATATTCTGGGCTGATTTTTGTGATAATGTTTATTATTCTTCTTTATTAAATACTTTAAAATATAGTGTTGATTGTTTGCGAGGGTATACTTCTGAATTATGTTACGAATCAATTGGTTTTGCGAGGTGTTACAATATGTATTTTTCAGAAGAATGTGATGATTGTGTCGATGTGTGGTTTTCTCGTAATTGTTATGGTTGTATAAATTGTGTTGGTTGTGTAAATTTAAGTGGAGCCTCGAATTGCATTTTTAATGTTAAATATTTCAAAGAAGATTATGAAATAAAATTAAAAGAATTGAATCTAGAATCTCGGAAAAGTTTAAATGAATTAAAAAATAAAACACAGGAATTTTGGCTAACAAAACCGTATCGAGCTTACCATGGCCATTCTCTAAACAAAAATGTCAGTGGTGAATATGTCTACGAATCAAAAAATTCTAAAGAAATGTATATTAGTAATGGTGCTGAGGATTGTAAATGGTGCCAATTTATAACAGTAAAACCAGCAAAAGATTGTATGGATTATTCAGGCTGGGGGAATAACACAAGTCTTATCTATGAATCGATTTCTATTGGAGAAAACTCTAGTGATGTTTCGTTTTCTAATGAATGTTGGCCTGATAGTTTAAATTTACAGTATTGTTTTTGGAATATTGCCGGGAAAAACAATTTTGGTTGTGTAAATTTAAAACGAAAAAGTTATTGTATTTTGAATAAACAATATACAAAAGAGGAATATGAAGAATTAAAAGAGAAAATTATTGAAAATATGAAAGTAACCCCATACGTTGATAATGTTGGAAATAAATATTTTTATGGAGAATTTTTTCCACCTGAATTTAGTAAGTTTTCATATAATAAGTCTAATGCTATGCGGTTTTTTCCAAAAACAAAAGAGCAAGCAATTAATGAAGGGTATCTTTGGGATGAAACAGAGAATCAAACTTTTTCCATTTCTATTAAGTCAGATGATTTACCAGAAAAAATTAAAGACACTGATGAAAAAATTCTTGCTGAAACAATAAGTTGTATTAATTGCTCCAGAGCCTATAAAATAGTAAAAGGAGAATTTGATCTTTTACGAAAAATGAATTTACCACTTCCGCATGAGTGTCCCAAGTGCCGAGAAAATAAAAGGTTCTCTAGACTAAACCCAATTGGACTCTATGATAGAAATTGTGCCAAGTGCAATATTGAAGTCAAAACTCCATATGCCCCCGAACGCCCGGAGATTATTTATTGTGAAAAATGTTATCAGCAGGAGGTGTATTAAACCCTCTCATTCCAGGAGAGGGCAGGGTGAGGTTCTTTATTTGTTTCAAAAAATTTCATTTTATTGTATAATAGCTATATATGATCGAACCAATAGATATACCAAGAAATAAGGATTTAACCTATATCGGGCAGACTACTTTTCGGGATAAAAACCAGCTTTTTGGTATTAAACGTAAAGACAGACGCCAACACGTATATGTCCTTGGAAAATCTGGTACTGGTAAATCTGTACTTCTTTCCAATATGATCGTTCAAAATATAAATAATAGCGAAGGTGTTTGTGTCGTCGATCCGCACGGAGAATTAGTTGAAGGAATTTTGCAAATGATTCCTCCACATCGAATGAAAGATGTAATTTATTTTAATCCAGCTGATACTGATTTTCATATTGGTTTTAACGTCCTAGAATTAATTGATCCTAAATACAAACATCTAGTCGCTTCCGGACTGATGGGAATTTTCACAAAAATTTGGGCGAATGCTTGGAGTGCTCGAATGGAATATATTTTAAACAATGCGATTTTGGCATTACTCGATACACCAGGCACGACCTTACTTGGAATACCTCGAATGCTGGTAGACAAAGATTACCGTCAGAAAATTATTGCTAACTTGAAAGACCCAGTCATTAAGGCTTTTTGGATTCATGAATATGAGCAGTGGCAAGAAAAATTTCGAAATGAGGCGATCGCACCGATTCAAAACAAAGTCGGACAATTTTTGTCTTCGTCTTTAATTCGAAATGTGGTTGGTCAATCTATCAGTACCATCAATGTTTTTGATATTATGAATGAAGGGAAAATATTTTTGGTGAATGTTTCTAAAGGACGTATTGGTGAAGACAATTCTGCTTTACTTGGTGGAATGATTATTACTAAAATTCAATTAGCTGCCATGGAACGTGTCCGTATTCCAGAAGATGATCGTAAAGATTTTTATCTTTATGTCGACGAATTCCAAAATTTTGTGACGAACGCTTTTGCCGGAATTTTGTCTGAGGCTCGAAAATATCGTTTAAATTTAACGATTGCTCACCAATATACAGCTCAGTTGGTCACCGAAAATGGCTCAATGGTGCGAGATGCAGTTTTCGGTAATGTCGGGACGATGATTGTCTTTCGAGTTGGGGCTGACGACGCAGACTTCTTAGAAAAAGAATTTGAACCAGAATTTACCCCGCAAGATATTGTGAATTTGCCAAACTATAAAGTGTATCTTCGTTTAATGATCGATGGTGTCACTTCTCGTCCATTTTCTGCGAGAACTTTACCTCCGATGACCCAAAATGTTGATCCACAAAAAGTTGAGCAAGAAGTTATTAAAATGTCTCGCTCTTTATATTGTAAATCAAAAGTTGTGGTTGAAAAAGAAATTAATGATTGGAGTGGAATGTCTTTGGGAAACGATGAAGTTGGAGATGTAGAAAAATTTCCTGCAGTTTGTTCGATTTGTAAAAAAGAAACGACTGTACCTTTCAAACCCGAAGCTGGCAGACCAGTCTATTGTAAAGATTGTATTGCTAAAATGAAAACAGGGGAATTAAAACCAATCAGGGGTTCACTTAATCAAATAAAATATGATGAAACAAAGTTTTTTAAACCGTTGTCTGATTTAGGTATTGAATTTGAAAATAAAGGGAATTCGGCTCAAGGTGAAACAAAAGAAGAAAATGAAAGATATCCAGATCGAAGTGAAAGGGATATCCACTCAAAGCCTAATGTTTTTTCAAAAATTAAAAAAGTTCTTACTCCATCGTTCGGGAAAGACAGGGTTTTTACTCCAAATAAAAATAATTTTAATCAATCTGGAAATTACGTCGGCCCAAAGAAAGTATTTAATAATCAACCCAATAAACCTTTTCAGAAGCCTGTTCAAAAGCCAAAAGTAATGGGAGAAAATTTGGCTTTACGTGATATTTTAAATAAAACTTTAGGAGAGGGAGAAGTAAAAAATGCTGGACCTGCTCCAATTTCCTTGAATGATTTACGAGTTTCTAATTCAAGTCCTGTTTCTCGTTTGCCTGATAAATCTGCCAATCGAGATGATATGAATAAATTGAAAGATTTAATTTCAGAAAACAATACTACTACAAGTTTTGTTCCCAAGATACCAGAACCAGAAATACCAGTAAAACAAGAAATTATTGAACCCCAAATTCCACCAATAGAAAAATATGTTTCTGAACCAATTCCTACACCAGTTTCAAACCCAACACCCGTTTCAAATTCAAATCCGACGATTTCTCCTTCTGGAAAGGTTAGGGAAGTTCCAGAAGATATTTTGCGAAAAATTTTAGAATAAATTAATTTTATAAAATATGCATGCGATTGGTCCAATTCTTTTAATAATAATCTCGGTATTCATTATTTATCATTTTGGTTTTACAGTTTTTTTGTGGTGCATTCCGCTTGTGATTGTGTGCATTGTAATTGCTTTTTTTTATCAGGTTTTTGTTGGTGAAGGTTGGCTTCCAGATTTAGAAAAAATGCCGAAAAAAATCTGGCAAAAATATTTGAAACTAGAAACTAAGCTGTTCAAATGGATGGACGAACATCTGTAATATATGATGAAAAGTGAAACGCGAGAATGTCAAAACCCCGAAGAAAAGCAAAGCTTTCTACGGGGCAGGTTGTAAAAAATATGGAAACAAAAACATGTCAAAATTGTAAAAGTAAGTTTGTAGTTGAACAAGAAGATTTTAACTTCTACGAAAAAATCAAAGTCCCACCACCGACTTGGTGCCCTGAGTGTAGATTAATAAGGCGAATGATAACATTTAATGTTCGCAATCTATACAATAGAAAATGTGACAATTGCAATAAAAAGATAATTTCTATTTTTAGATCAAATTCCCCATACAAAGTTTGGTGTTTTGATTGTTACTTTTCTGATAAATTTAATTCTCTTGCTTATGGAAACGATTATAATTTTTCTTTAGATTTTTTTACTCAATATGAACAACTTCGCAGAAATATTCCGCTACTCTCGCTAGAGCAATCTGGTAATAATAGTGGTGGATGTGAGTATGCCAATTATACCTATGCAAGTAAAAACATATATTTATCACACAATGTTGCAAAATCTGAAGATGTTTATTATTCTGTTTTTGTAAATAGAGACAATAGAATGTGTTTTGATTCTTTAAGTTTTAGAGAAGATGAACTTTGCTATGAAGTTGTCGATTCAAACCACAATTATAACTGTTTATATTTAACTAGATCAGATCTTTGTATTGATTCGCAGTTTCTTTTTAATTGTGTCAATTGTCAAAATTGTTTCATGTCTTCAAATCAAAGAAATCAAAATTATGTTTTTCGTAATAAAAAACTTAGTAAAGATGAATATGAAAAAATGCTTGAGAATGAAAATTTAACATCCTATCGCTCTCTAAAAATTTTAGAAGAAGAATATCAAAAATTGATGGGAAATAGCATAGTAAGTTTTGCAAGATTAGTAAATGCAATAAATTGCACAGGTGATATTATAGAAAATTCAAAAAATTGCGTTTCCTCATTTTATATTTGGAAATCCGAGAATTTAAAATATGTGACATATTCTGTTAATGCATTAAATGATTCTTACGATATGCTCGATTCTGGGCGTGGAGAAAGAATGTATGAATCAATTTGTAGTGGAAGAGGGAATTATGAAATAGCTTTTTGTGCTAGAACATTTAATGCTGTTCAATCATATTATTGCGAAGGTTGCATTGATGTAAAAAATTCCTTTGGTTGCATTGGATTAAGGAATAAAGAATATTGCATTTTGAACAAACAGTACAATAAAGAAGAGTATGAAAAATTATTACCGAAAATTATTAAACAAATGGAAGAAATTCCGTATGTTGACAAAAATAATTGTAAATATAAATTTGGTGAATTTTTTCCAGCAGAAATTTCTCCTTTTGCTTATAATGAAACGATGGCATATGAGCAATTTCCTTTATCAAAAGAAGAAATTTTATCCAAGAATTTTAAATGGCAAGATGATTTAGATAGAAGTTATAATGTTACTTTAAAATCTAGCGATATCCCAGATAATATTAAAGACGTGAGTGATAAAATTTTAGGTGAAACAATTGCTTGTGAACATGAAGGAAAATGCTCGCATCAATGTACCAGAGCTTTTCGTATCATTCCAGTTGAGTTACAATTTTATAAACGAACGAATTTACCGTTACCAAGAATTTGCCCAAATTGTCGTTATTTTACAAGATTAAAAAGAGCGTTACCTTGGAGATTGTGGCATAGAACTTGCATGTGTGAAAATACTAATCATATGCATAAAGGAAAATGTGAAGAAGAATTTGAAACTCCATATTCTCCGGAACGACCTGAAACAGTTTATTGTAAAAAGTGTTATCAGCAGGAGGTGTACTAGATTCTCCTCTTCTAGAGTACCCAACTTTAGTTGGGGGAGGTGGAAATTCTTTGAATTTAGGCTAAATTTATGCTAAAATAGTAATATATAGATATAAAGAAATGCCGAAACCAAATCGAGTTCAAATAATTAAATATGCGCCACCACCACCAGAATTGCCGGTTTTTGGTAAAGTTAAACCTGAAGAAGTGTCTTTTTTTGGGCGGACAAATTACGTGGCAGCTTTGGAAGAAAAGAAATTTATTTTCGGAATCAAGCGGGTAGACCGCCGAAGGCATTTATATATTATCGGAAAATCAGGAGTTGGAAAAACAAAATTATTGGAACTTTTTATCCGACAAGATGTCACTTACAATCACGGGCTTTGCTTGATCGACCCGCACGGAGATGTCATCGATGCAATATTAGATTATATCCCAAAAGAAAGGATAGAGGATGTTTGCATCATCGACCCGACAGATATAAATTTCCCTGCATCTTTCAACCCACTCGCCAATGTCGATCCAATGTTTAAATTTCAATTGACTCAAGGTTTGATTGAAGTTTTTCAAAAGCAATTCGGTGCCAATTGGACACCCAGACTCGAACACGTTTTCCGTTTTACTTGTTTGGCACTGCTCGACTATCCCCATGCGACAATGCGTGGAATGATTTCAATGTTGACCGATAGAAATTATCGTCAGAAGGTTGTGGAATATATTAAGGATGATATGGTAAAAAGATTCTTCGCTATCGAATTCGCCGACTGGTCCGAAAAATTCGACACTGATGCTATCATTCCACTCGTCAATAAACTCGGACAATTTTTGTCTGATCCATTACTTCGAAATATTTTCGGACAGAAGCAAAATAAAATTGATATCAGTAAATTGATGAATGAGGAAAAAATTATTCTGATTAATCTTTCCAAAGGACGTCTCGGTGAAGAAAATTCTTCATTTCTAGGTTCTATTTTCTTAACTAAAATTAAACAAGCTGGAATGGAAAGAGCAGGTATTCCAGAAAAAGACCGTAAAGATTTTTATCTATATGTCGACGAGTTCCAAAACGTGGTGACTCAAACTTTTGAAAATATTTTATCGGAAGCCAGAAAGTATGCCTTAAACCTAACTATGGCCCATCAATATGTCGGACAAATTTTACCAAAAGTTCACCAGGCTGTGCTCGGTAACTGTGGTAGCGTCATCACTTTCCGTATTGGTGGAGAAGATGCCGTAAAAATGAAACCAGAATTTGCTCCAGTATTCGACGTGAAGGATATGATCAACCTTGCCGTTGGGGAAATTTACGTGAAGATGACCATTGATGGAGAATCTTATGATCCTTTTTCTGCCGAGACCTTGCGAATATTACCACCAACACATAAATCGAATCGTGAAGAAATTATTAAAGCCTCTCACGATAAATACACAATTCCAAAAGATGATGCAAATAAATTGATTGCTGAGGAAGAAGCTACTATCATCCGAAGCGCCGAAGAAAAAGCAATTATTGAAGGTAAGACAAAAAGAAAAGAAAAAGAAAAAGAAAAAAAGGAAATCACTGAAGAAAATTATAAAAATAATGAAGAAGATGATTCTACTGGGCAAGAAGAAACGGAAGAAATAAATGAGAAAGATGATGGTGAAGCGGAGCCAATGATATAATCAATTAGTAATTATTAATTACGAATTATAAATTAAAAATGAGTAAAGATTATTACAACATATTAGGTGTAAATAAAGGTGCGTCAAAAGATGAAGTCAAAAAGGCTTTTTATAAGCTGGCGCAGAAATATCACCCTGACAAAAAAGGTGGAGATGAGGCCAAATTTAAAGAGGTAAACGAGGCTTATCAAGTGCTGTCAGATGACGCTAAACGAGCAAAATACGACCAATTTGGCTCTGGATATGAAAACATGACAGGTGGGCAGGGTGGGTACCAACCAGGCGGATTTGGGGGTTTTGACTTTTCTGGTTTTCAAGGTGGTGGCAATGGAGTGGAATTTGATTTTGGTAATTTGAATGATATTTTCAGTGATTTTTTTGCCGGAGGTAGAGGTGGTTTTTATCAGAGGAATCCTCGTGGGCGTGATATGCAAACTGAAATTGGAATTTCTTTAACTGATGCAATTTTGGGTGCTGATAAAAAAATCGCAATTAGCGGACACAAAGATTTAACCATCAAAATTCCTGCGGGCATCAAAGATGGACAAACTTTGAAAGTTTCTGGACAAGGGGAACAAATAAAAGATGGCAAAGCAGGGGATTTGTATATTAAAATTAATATTAAAACTCCATCAAAGCTTTCCAAAAAAGCCCGCGAACTTTTAGAAGAATTAAAAAAAGAAGGGTTGTAAAAATATATGGAGGATATAAATTTTTCAAATAATTCAAAAGAAAAAATTTTGGGAAAAATAGAAAAAGCGAAAATATATGCGTTTTCTGTTGATTTATATAAGTCTCTACAAGATAAAATTTTCCAATATAGTAAAAAAATTGACGAAGAACAATTAGGGGAAAAGATGACTAATTATTACAAAAGTGAAATTAAAAAATTTGAAAAGATAATAGAAAATTCAAGTGCCCATTTCGATACATTGTTTGATTTTAAGATTGCCTTAGAGTCACTTAATATTAAAAAAGAAAACGTAAATGATATTTTAGCACATGAAAATGCTCATGCGAATAAATTAGAACAACTTGGAGGAAAACATGGAGGGTATGAAATAATTTTTTTAAAGACTGAAAAGGGGTTTTCTATTATACCAAGAAATTGTTCTTTTTATCCGAAGGAATGGAGTGAAGAAAAATATATAGATGTTGTAAAACAGGTAGTAAAAGCACCAGATGAATATGGAAATTCAATGTCTCCAGATGACATAGATAAATTAAATTATTTAGAAGGATTAAAGAAAAAATAAGATATGTTGCCTGAAAAAATAATTTTTATTGGAGTTACTGTAACTTTTTTATGTTCTCTTTGGTATATTAAAAGTATTATTTATGGTGTAGTTAGGCCAAATTTAATTTCTTGGTTTATCTGGATGCTGGCTCCGCTTATTGGGACTTTTTTAGCAATAAAAGCAGGAGCCGGTTTTACATCCTTTGGTATTTTTATGGCAGGTTTTGGTCCATTGCTTGTAATAATAGTTTCTTTGTTTCGTAAGAATGTATTTTGGAAAATAAATGCTTTTGACATAATTTGTGGTTTACTTTCAATTTTATCTTTAATCCTTTATATTATTACTAATAATTTAGTAATTTCAATCATCTTTGTGATTGTGAGTGACTTACTTGCATACTTTCCAACTTTTATTAAAACATATAAATTTCCAGAAACAGAAAATAGTTTTGGATATTTAGGAGGAATTATTAATAATATTTTTGCTTTATTAATAATTAAAGATTGGCATTTTTCTATTTATGCTTTTTCAATATATCTAATAATAGCAAATCTTTTTGAGATTTCATTTATTTACCGTAAAAGAATTTCTAGATTTTTTATTAAAAAATGCTATAGTTAAAGAATGAAAAATAAATTTGTAACTGTCGCAGGGATACAAAGTGCAGTATCTAGCGATTTAAATAAAAATTTAAATAAGACCGTTTTATTAGTTAAAGACGCTATTGCTAGGGGTGCCGAGATTATTTGCTTGCAGGAGCTTTATAAGACCACATATTTTCCTCAATACAAAAATGTAGTCAAAGATAATTATATTGAAAGTATTCCTGGAGAATCCACTAAAGTTTTTTCAAAAATTGCCAAAGAGAATAAAGTTGTCATTATCGTGCCAATTTATGAAAAAGACAAATATGGGAAATATCACAATTCAGCCGTAGTTATTGATGTAGATGGAAAACTTCTACCAACCTATCGAAAAATTCATATTCCGCAAGACCCACTTTTTTATGAGAAAAATTATTTTGCTGAAGGAGATACTGGTTATAAAATTTTCAAAACAAAGTACGCCACTTTTGCTGTACTTATTTGTTATGATCAATGGTTTCCGGAAGCAGCTCGAGCAGTAAAAATGCTTGGAGCTGAAATAGTTTTTTATCCAACTGCTATCGGTAATATTGTCGGAGTGAAAGAACAAGAAGGCGATTGGCACGAAGCTTGGGAGACGATGATGCGAAGTCATTCTATAGCTAATAGTTTATATACTGTGGCTGTGAATCGCATAGGGGTTGAAGACAAATTAAAATTCTGGGGGCAGTCATTTATTTGTGACGCTTTTGGCAAAATTATCAAACGGGGCAAGAAAGATAAGGATGAAATAGTCATAGCTAAAATTGATTTATCTTTAAACAAAATAATTGAAGAAGAATGGGGTTTTATGCGAAATCGTCGGGCAGATACCTATCAAAATATTTCTAAAAATAATGCTAGAAGAAATACAAAATAAAAATAATTTTCTAATGCCAGCTGAATGGGAGGAGC
Source organism: uncultured bacterium (assembly GCA_903888625.1). Classification (GTDB taxonomy): domain Bacteria; phylum Patescibacteriota; class Minisyncoccia; order Phycocordibacterales; family UBA9973; genus UBA9973. The sequence continues at coordinate 32,170 of CAISUD010000039.1, read as the reverse complement.
ATCAGGCTACTTGGCTTGCGTGGCCAAACGATGCAGATTATTTTGGTGATAGAATTGAGAATATAAAAAAAATATATTTAGAAATAATTTTTAATTTACACAAAAATGAAGTTGTTAAATTACTAGTATTAAATGAAAATGAAGAATATAAAATAAAAATACTAATGAAAGAGCGAGGGATAGATTTAGCAAAGATTATATTTTTTCAAGCAAAATACGTGGATGTTTGGATGCGCGACTATGGACCAATTTTTGTAAAAAAAGACAATGAACTTTCTTGGGTAAAATTTAATTACGATGGTTATGGTGGAAAATTTAGTGAATTATTGCCAGATAATGATATTTTTTTGACTTTGAAAGACAAGATAAAACTAGAAATGTTTCGAAGTGAAATGGTGCTTGAGGGAGGAGCCATAGATTCAAATGGGATAGGGGCAATCTTAACAACGAAAGAATGTTTATTAAAAAATAGAAATCTAGAAAAATCTGGAAAAGATAACAACGATATTTTAAAAGAATATTTGGGGGCAACGAATATTATTTGGTTAGAAAATGGCTTAGTCAATGATCATACTGATGGGCATGTCGATGAAGTTGCTCGTTTCGTGGGCCCTAATAAAATTTTGTGTGCCTATGAAGATGATATAAATAATGAAAACTATAAAAGATTAAATGAAAATTATGAAATTTTACAGAACTCAAAAGATCAAAACGGCAATGCATTTGATATTATAAAATTACCCATGCCCCATATGAAGTACGACGAGGGTGAAAAAGATTTTCATGGCAAGCAAGCTCCAGCTTCCTATACGAATTTTTATATTGCGAATCAAGTAGTGCTCGTTTCTGTTTTTAATGACCAAAATGACGAGGTGGCATTAGGCATTATTAAATCGTGTTTTCCAGATAGAGAAGTTGTAGGTATAAACGCTACAGATTTAATTTATGGGGGGGGAGCAATTCATTGCATTACTGAACAAGAACCGTTATAGTCTAAAATATATTATTATTAATTTTAAAACATTATGAGTATCAAAACAGCTGAGTTTGTGAGTCCAAAACATCCAGACAAAATGTGTGATTTTATTGCCGATTCTATTTTAGATGCATTTTTAGAGTTGGATAAAGATAGCCGAGTGGCAGTAGAAGTGATGGGAGGGCATGGTTTGATAAATGTGAATGGTGAAGTGACGAGTAACGCTAGCCCAGATATTGAATCTTTAATTAAAAAAATAGTTGGAAATAATTTTGAAATAAAAATAAACTTAGTAAAACAAAGTTCTGAAATTGCAAAAGGAGTGGATACTGGTGGAGCGGGGGATCAAGGAATAATGAAAGGTTATGCGACGAACGAGACAGAAAATATGATGCCGAGAGAATACGATTTAGCTCGAGACCTTTGTCAAAAAGTTTATGAAAAATATCCTTACGATGGCAAAGTGCAAGTGACTTTGGAAGATGAAAAAATAAAAACAGTAGTAGTCAGTTTTCAAAATTCCAAAAATGTGGATTTATTGCCATTAGTAAAAAGCATAATTATAGCTGATGAGTATTTAATTAATCCAGCCGGAGAATGGACCCAAGGTGGTTTTGATTCTGACACTGGTCTTTCAGGCAGAAAATTAGTGATAGATAATTATGGACCAGAGATTCCAATCGGTGGCGGTTCTTTTTCTGGAAAAGATTATACTAAAGTTGATAGGAGTGGTGCCTATATGGCAAGAAAAATAGCTGTTGGTTTGTTGAAAAAAAATAATGCAAACGAAATTTTTGTGAAATTAGCTTATGCCATTGGCAAAAGTGAACCAGTGATGGCAGTAGCCGTCGTCGATAGCAAAGAAGAACAAGTGGAGGGTTATGACTTATCTCCAAGTGGTATTCGAGAATTTTTAAAACTAGATAAAGTGAAATTTGCTGAAACAGCTCTCTGGGGCCACCATGGCAACAACTTTAATTGGGATTAATAAAATGACTAGGTCTTGCCTAGTCATTTTTGTTGTTATAACCCAACCACTCAAAGATTTCTTTTATAAATGATTCTTTGTTTGAAAAATATTTTGGAAAAGATTCTATATTTAATATTTTATTTTGAATTCTTTTTATATCCAAAAAATCTTGATAACTAGAATATTTATATTTTTCTAAATAGGCCAGAGCTTCTTTTTTATTTTTTATTCCTATTTCTTTCCAATCTTTTTGAAAAAGTTTTATTGGATTTAAATGAATATATGAAAATAAATATTTTAAATAACGATCATTTTTTGCGTGTTCGGATTTAAATTTTCCTTCAAACAATCCACCGGTTCTTATGTATTTTTTATTATAATACATAGAATAAGCTGTGCTTAATTTTTGCATAAATTTACTGATACCTTTTTCCTCTAATTGGGTAATAAGAATATGAAAATGATTAGGCATTAAACAAAAAGATCCAATAGAGACAATTTGTTTATCTCTGTCAAAATCATATGGACTTTCGTCTTTGTTCAGACCAAAAATTCTAAAACTATTTATAGAATTGCAAGAGTATAAAAGACTCATAAAGCGAAAATAATCTTCATTATCGTGAAAAATTTTCTGCTTGCTATTACCACGATTATAAATATGATAATATTCACCTCCAACTAAATTTATTTTTCTGATAGACATATATCAATTATATATCAAAAAAAACGACTAGGCAAGACCTAGTCGTTTTATAAAATAGTTGACAGAATTAATTAAAATGATATATTAATATTAAATCTCCAGATACCGATCCTTGAAAAAGTTTAGATTTTGGTTTGTGAAATCTTGAAAATCATTTTTGGTTTTTAAGTTTTTGCAAATCAATAAAATGTCTAACTATATAATATTTTTTATGAAAACAAAAATTAAATCTAAATCAACAGTAGCAATTAGGCCGAATGATTTTATACAATACGGTTGTCCGTGTTGTTGTAAATTCAATGTTACTTTTTACGATTGCATTGAGGGTACAAGAATTATGAAATGTAAAAAAACAAAGAGTACCTTCCATATTGTGACAAGTAAAGATAAATACTCTGTTATCGCCGGTAATCACGATGAAAGAGTAAAAGTTGTAAAACATCCACTTGGCCAGGGTATTTAGATTAGTTAACAGTAAACAAAAAGTCGACAAATATGCCGACTTTTTTTTATTTAAATTTTATTTATTTTATATCCGTCGGAGCTGTCTTTGATTTCGTAACCTAGTTTTGAGATTTCATTTCGAAGTTCGTCGGATTTTTTATAATCTTTATTTTTTCTGGCTTCTTTTCGTTCTTCGGCTAATTTTTGTATTTCTTTTGGAATTATTTCATTTTTAATAATTTCTGATTGGTGTTCAAAATTTAAACCCAGTACTTTATCAAAATCTAAAATTGTAGCCTTTTTGTCGGCTTTAGGAACGTTCTCGTCTTTGATTAGATCCCAAAGGAGGGCAAGGGCTTTGGGAGTGTCTAAGTCGTCGCTGATGAAGTTTTTGAACCTTTCCTGGTAATCTTTATCGACGCTTCCAATAGTGTTTCCAAGGTCATTATAAAGCCTATAAAGCCTATTTAAGGCTGTTTCCGCTCCTTCCAAGGCTTCCCAATTGAAATTCATTTTACTACCATAATTTGCCATTAATAGAAAAAACCTATAAGCAATTGGATTAATATTTTTTTCTTTTAAATCACTTGATTTCAGAAAAGTACCATCAGCTTTGGCTATTTTTTTATTACCAAATAAAATCCATTCATTGTGCATCCAATATCTAACAAAGGGTTTTTTGCCAGTAGCACATTCTGATTGAGCAATTTCATTAGTATGGTGAACATCAATATGTTCTATGCCACCTGTATGAATATCAAATTGCTCTCCAAGAAATTTAATACCCATAGCAGAACATTCGATATGCCAACCAGGGAAGCCCATACCCCAAGATGATGGAAATCCTAATTGATCATTGAATTTCCAAAGAGCAAAATCTTCTGGGTTTTTTTTCTCAATATTTTTTTCAATGCGAGTTTCTTTTTCGTCGTGAATTCTTTTTCCACCCCAGAGGATTCCATAGTCTGGCATTTTTGCTGTATCAAAATAAATTCCATCGCTTGTTTTGTATGTAAAGTTTTTATCTTCTAACTTTTTGATTAAATCAATATCTTCTTGTACATAGTCACTTGCAAAATACATTCCGTCTGGTAATTCAATATTTAATGATTTTAAATCATCCTTGAATTTTTCAGTATAAAATTCCGCTAGCTCTCGCATATTTTTTAAATTCAATTCTTTGCCTTCACGAATTAGCCCTTTGGTCATTTTGTCATCACCGGAATCTGCGTCACTTGAAAGATGCCCAATGTCGGTAATATTCATTATCTGAGTTACTTTGTAACCATTGTATTTTAAACTTTTACGCAGAATATCAGTAAAAACATAAGCCCGCAAATTGCCAATGTGGGCATAGTTGTAGACCGTTGGCCCGCAAGAATACATTTTGACTTCACCTGGGGTTATAGGAGTAAATTCTTCTTTTTTGCGAGTGAGAGTATTGTAAAATTGTATAGCCATAAAGAGATTATAGCAAAAACTTGCATTTTTACAATATTTAATATAATATAGTCTATATGGAATTTGCAGTTATAAAAACAGGCGGGAAACAATACAAAGTCTCGAAAGGAGACCTTGTTTCTATTGAGAAAATAAAGGGCGAATACAAGGTTGGAGACAAGCTTATTTTTGACCAAGTTTTACTCGTAGATGATGGCAAGGACACTACTATCGGTACACCTATTATCTCAGGTGCAAAAGTTGAAGCAGAACTTGTGCAAATTGGCCGCACTCGCAAGGTTTTGGTTGTTAAATATAAACAAAAGTCTCGTTACCTTCGTCGTAACGGTCATCGTCAGCCATTCTTCAAAGTAAAAATTCTTTCTATCAAATAAAAATCCTCTAGAAATTAGGGGATTTTTTTGTTGACAAAATTATGTAAAGTAGTAGTATTTGTTTAAATAAACATTCATCGTAAAATAAAAAAAATCTTGATAAATGAAAAAAATAATTATTATTGTTTTACTTTCTGTACTCAGTATGGGGGTAAAATGCACAGCTATGACTACAGACGGAAAACGTTGTAGTAAAAAAATTATTATAGCAAAGGATTTTAAAACCTTACTTCTTTATAATGTTGTAGAAGAAATGAATATGCCGATAACAACTAGGACAACAGATTGTTTATACGATTCAATCTTTGGAGGGGGGTCTATTGTAATGATGTATTTACAAAAAAGGTTTAAAATTTCTGATAGCATAAAAAAATATGCAGAAGATGTTGTAGTAGATACTTCTGTGCTTGGTAAACTTGCACGGAATGATTCTGTCAAGGTGTCTAGTTTGGATATCTATAATTGGACCGTTTTTTTTGGTTATACTGGTGATATTACAAGAACGTTTAAAATTGTTGGAGACAATTTTGTTCTTATAATTGGCAAGCCGGTATATTCTTTTGATGGTTTTATATTTGGTACGGAAATCATAGTATATATTATTATCTTTTTTGCAATCCTTGTATATAGTATTATGCCTAAAAAGAAAAAAATATCGTGAACAGCATTCCAGAATGTTTGATTGGTTGATTCATGTGATAGTCATTACAAAACTTCTTTAGAAATAAAGGAGTTTTTTTATTGCCTATTTTTGAGGGCGTTTTTGAGAGTATCGTTGTCAGAATATTCTAGTTCGGTGCCAGTGGATAGGCCTCGGCCTAGCGAAGAAATTTTAATATTTAGTGAAACACATAAATCTTTAATCTGGCTACGAATATAAAAATCAGTATGGTCGCCTTGGGGCGAAAGGGAAAAAGCTAAAATAATTTCATTTAACCCCTGAGGTCTTGCCTCAGTGGTTTGTGATTTTTTTATTTTTTCTAAAAGTTCCTTAATTCTAATTCTTGAATTAGTATTTTTTTCTACGATTGGCACTAGGCCTCCTAAAATAAAATATTTTCCATGATATAAATTACTTTTATGGACACTTTCCAAATCAGAATCTTTTTCAATAATCATCAATGTTGAGGTACCAACATTTGGATTAGAACAAATGTCACACACTTTTGTCGTGAGGCCTTGCCTAACGATGAAAAAACGAAAGCATTCATTACATTGAGAAATTTCTTTTTTTAAATCTTTGACTAAAAGTAATATATTTTCAATATAAGCTGGGTTTCTAGACATCAAAAAATATACGAAACGTTTAGCCTGGCGTTCGCCAATTCCAGGGAAATCTTTGAATATTTCAGTTAGTTTTTCGATAGTATCCATCCCGTACGAAATAGGACGCGTACGCTTACGCTTCGTCCTTTATTTTATTAATAATAATATACATTTTGATAATCATAATTTAATTAATTTCTATGCGTTCGCGATTTCGTACGGGATCCATTTTAAAATTCATCTAAATCGTTTGAAATTTTGGTTGCAGAAAATTCACTGATATTACTTTTTTCGAGGGTAAGAAAAGTAGTAGTTTTTTCATCGAAATATAATTCAACTTTTCCGACTGGACCATTACGGTGTTTTTCAATCAAAATTTCAGCAATATTTGTTTTTTCAGATTCATCTTTGCCTCTGTCTTCACGATGAATAAACATCACCACATCCGCGTCTTGTTCGATAGAACCTGAGTCTCGCAAATCTGAAAGTCTTGGTTTGCCACCTCGAGATTCAACAGCACGAGAAAGCTGTGACAGGGCAAGTACTGGCACGTCTAATTCTTTGGCTAAACTCTTCAAGGATCTTGAAATTTCTGTGACTTGGTTGACCATCGAATCGTAATTTTTGGAAGTCGTCATTAATTGCAAATAGTCGACGACAATCAAGTCTAATCCTTTTTCAGCTTTAATCCTTCGAGATAAAGATTTCATTCGAACAATTGAATTTCCAGCTTGATCATCGATATACATTTTGGCTTTAGCGAGTTTATCGAGCGAGTCGCGTAAATTTGAAAAATCTCGATCGGAAGATAAATTACCAGTTCGCAAATTCCAAGCATTTACCCGTGATTGAGCGGAGAGCATTCTATCGACTAATTGTTGTGAAGACATTTCGAGCGAGAAAATCAAAACAGATTTGTCGTGCAAGGTGGCAGTCTGACGGGCAATGTCGAGGGCGAGAGCAGTTTTACCCATACTTGGTCTAGCCGCGAGAATAATTAAGTCTTGATTTTGAAGTCCAGAAAGTAGAGCATCTAAATCCTTAAAACCAGTTGGCAAGCCACGCAACATTCCTTTGGTCTCATGCAGTTTATTTAATCTTTCATAAGCTTCTGGTAATTCATTTTTTAAGCTTACATATTTTTGATTTTTTGGGGAAGAGACGACACTAAACATTTTTTTCTCGGCCAAATCTAAAATATCATCCACATGGTCGTCGCCTTCTTCAAAAGCCAGTTCGGAAACGAAGTCAGCGGCATCTATCAAACTACGCAAAAGATATTTTTTTTGCACAATTTCTCCATAGTGTTTGACATTCGTAGAAGATGGCACGACGTTTACAATTTCTGCTAGGTATTGGTTGCCACCGACAGCTTCCAATAATTTTTTTTCTCCGAGTTTAGTCGAAAGTGAAAGCATGTCAATCGGTTCATTTTTTAAGGAAAGATCAAGCATCGCTTGGAAAATCATTTTGTGTTTTTCGGCATAGAAAGAATCTGGATTTACTACATCTTCTATCTCGTGCATAGCTTCCTTGCGAAGCATAATAGACCCAAGCACGGCTTTTTCAGAGTCTAGGCTTTGAGGGGGAATTCGTATTTCATTTTTTCTAGGTTTTACCATGATGCTATTCTAGCATACTCAAAAAAATGTCAAAATCTAAAAAGTTATCAAACCTGTTACTAAAATGTGAATTCGCCCTCTCCTTAATAAGGAGAGGGTTGGGGTGAGGTGAATGTATTATTTCACAATAAAAAATATGTTATAATAAATATATGGAAAATAAAAGAAAAATTGTATTGACGGGAGATAGGCCAACTGGCAGATTACATTTGGGGCATTTTGTGGGTTCTATTGAAAATAGATTAAAATTACAAGATGAAGCCGACAAGGCTTTTTATATGGTGGCAGATATTCAGGCGTTGACGGACAATGCCGAAAATCCAGAAAAAGTTCGAGAAAATGTTTTGGAAGTTGCCTTGGATAATCTCGCTTGTGGAATTAATCCGAAAAAAACTACGATGTTTATTCAATCTGAAGTTCCAGAAATTGCCGAGCTGACAGTTTTATTTTTGAATCTAGTAACCTTGGCTCGTTTAAAAAGAAATCCAACAGTCAAAAGTGAAATGAAAGACAAAGGTTACGAGGAGAATGTACCAGTGGGATTTTTAACTTATCCAATTTCACAAGCTGCCGATATTTTATTTTGTAAAAGTAATTTAATTCCAGTTGGTGAAGATCAACTGCCAGTTATTGAACAAGCTAACGAAATTGTCGATGATTTTAATCGCATTTACGGACAAACTTTTGATCGAATAAAACATTTAGTTGGGAATACTCCACGCTTGGTAGGGATCGACGGAAATTCAAAAATGAGTAAGTCTTTAGGTAATGGAATTTATCTTTCAGACAGTTATGAAATTATTTCAAAAAAAGTTATGAATATGTATACTGACCCAAAGCATATTCATGTACAAGATCCTGGCAAAGTTGAAGGGAATGTTGTATTTACTTATTTAGATATTTTTGATAATAAAAAGGAAGAAGTTTCTCTACTTAAAAAACAATATGAAAAAGGAGGATTGGGAGATGTCGTTATAAAAAAAAGATTGATAGAAGTTTTAGAAAAAGTTATTGCTCCGATTCGAGAAAAGAGAGCCGAGTTGGCCAAGAATCCAAAAGCGGTGATGAGAATTTTAGAAAAAGGGACAAAGGAGGCTCGCAAAGAAGCCAAAAAAACAATGCAAGAAGTAAAGAAAGCTATCAAAATTGATTATTTTTAGTTTTCCACAGTTTGCTTGCTTAAAAAGGTTTATACGTTATAATAAATAAATGATAAGAAATATTACAAGAGTATATTATTTTAACTGGTTTACTAATGAGCCAGGAGCTTTTGTATTTTAGTTTAGATTCTTATTAAATTACAAAGAAAAGCACACCGGCTCTGTCAAAACAGAGTTTTTTTATTTTTATGCAAATTGATTATTTACAAATATGAAAAATATTAAATTAAAATTAAATTATTATTGGCACTTTTTTAGAACTAAAAAATATTTTAGGCTGATTTGTGTGCTTGTAAACTATTAGGAACATATGAACCAGCTTTTAATTACAAAAGTTGGTAAATTGTTCTTTAAAAAAACCAGTATAAAACGACTAAAGGATCGGAAGACTTGCTTATGCGGGTGCTGGAATATATAAGAGATGGAAACAACACAAATTCAAATTGGCAACTGGCCAGTTCAAATTGGGGAAACAAGGTTTCTCGAAGAGAAACAGAAAAATGAATTAGTTAAACTTGTAACTAATTGGGCTAGAGTGGAAGTAAGTTTACGGAAAAAAGATTTAGTTCCTATTTCGGCAGTTAGAAATTTTGGAGTACCAACAATTTTCTGCAGAGTTGATTTAGCTCCATTTGTTGTAGGAGAATATCCTATAAATAAAGTTTACGAGATTGAAGCAAGACCAGCTGGATTTAGTATTTTATTAAATATTTTTCCAAAGCTTAAATCAATTGGTTCGATTTGGGAAAATCATTTACCAATAAGTGCAGTGGTGCTTGATTCAAGACAAGACGCAGCCGAAGATACTCGTATTTTTTCTGAGGCTATGAATTGGGGGTGGCTAGAACAGAATAATTGTGAAAATAATTTTTCTGAATGTATGTGGGTTCGAGGAAGTGAACTTGATATCAAAAATGTTGATCTTGCTAAACTCGAAGAGAAAGCCTTAGCTCCTGTCACTAGTCATGGAGACAAGAATTATTTGGTTGAAATGAATTTAGCCAAAAAAATTGGCAATCATGATAAACTTCCATGGGATGAACCATTTGTTATTAAGCCTTTAAAAGGAAGTAAGTGTGATAATGTTTTTCTGTGGCATCCAGCGGAGAGAAAGAAAAATACTTCTGGTATCTATACTAGAACTAAAATTTCTAATTCTCTTTTAGATACAGATAGACAATTTATTCTACAACCATTTATATTCCCAGGAAGGGAAGAAATAAATGGGAAGGAAGGTTTTACTATCTGGAGAATTTACTTCGGTTATGATATTCAAAATCGAAAGTGGATTTTTGCTGGAGGACTTTGGAACTGGAGACCATGCTTAAAAGTGCATGGGGCCTCTGATGGAATTTCTGGACCACTCTTAGTTTAGGTTATTCCTAATAAATATTTTGGAGATAAGTATTATACTTATCTCCTTTTTTATGTATAATCATTATATGAAGTTGAATGATAAAAATGAAATAATAAAAACAAGCATAGGATTGATGAAAATTCCTTCGACAAAAGACAATGAAAAAGCTAGAAAAGATGTAATTGCTTTTGTAAAAAAATATTTTTCAAAAGAGGACGTTTTTATTAAGGAGTTTAAGGAAAATGGAATATATTCGATTGTTGTAAATCTAAAAAATGAAAAAAATCCAAAGCTTTTTCTTAATGGGCATTTAGATGTTGTTCCTGATAAAAAAGATGGTTTTTCTCCAAAAATATTAGGTTCAAAACTTTACGGTAGAGGCAGTGGTGATATGAAGGGTGGGGTAGCTGTAATGATGAAGGTATTAAAAGATTTAGCCAATAAAAAAGACAGACCTTCTGTCGGGTTAATGCTTACTACTGACGAGGAAGTAGGAGGGAAAAATGGAGTTGCATTTTTACTTAGAGAAAAAAAATATATATCCAAATTTGTAATTGTTCCGGATGGAGGTAAAAATTTGTCTGAAATTATTTTAAATCAAAAAGGTATTTTACACCTTAAAATAAAAGCTCACGGTATTTCGGCTCATGGTTCTAGACCCTGGCTTGGAGAGAATGCCATTACAGAATTGATAAAATATTATAATGAAATTCAAAAAACTATACCACCAATTAAAAATAAAGAATGGAGAAATTCTCTTAATTTAGGAAATATTATAGGTGGTAAAAATATAAATTCTGTTCCTAATTATGCAGAAATGTGTCTAGATATTCGTTATATAAAAATTAATGAGAGGGCAAAAATTTTAGATAAAATTAAAAAAATAACAAATAGTAATTTTGAAATAGTGAATGAGGGTTTTCCGTTCACCCAAATAAAAAATAATATATTTTTAAAAAAATATGTGAACATTGCTTCAAAAGAAATTGGCAATAAAATTATTTTTAATAAATCAGAGGGTGCTTCTGATGCGAGATTCTTTTCAGAAAAGGGGATTCCAGCAATTATTACAAAAATCAATTGTGCAAACATTCACGCCGATAATGAGTGGATAGATATTAATGAAATGGAGATATTTTATAATATTTTACACAAATTTATTAAAGATTTAAATATTTAGGATCAAAACTAAAAAAGTTGACAGTATCTATAGTTTTTTGTATTATGAATAAAAATATAATTTCTTTGTAATATTAACCATTAAACAATATTTATATGATACAAAAAGCTATTAATCCGTACCCGTTTTCCTTCTATGGAATAACGTCACCTTCTGAAGGGCAATCATTAGCTCTTCTTATTATTGATGAACTAAAAACAAATTCAAAACAAACAAAATTTAAATCTTTTGCTGATGGTAGTTTCCTTTTCTATAATGAAACAACAGAAAGGGATGCTGATATTTATGTTTTTGCACAAATAAGATATGGTAGTCCTGAAGAAAGAGCCTTGGATTTAGTAAAACTTTACTATTTTGTTGATGCTCTTAAACAGGCTTCAGCTAATAGAATTACTGTGATAATTCCATGTATGCCCGATGCCAGACAAGATAAACCAAGCAATTACAGAGAACCAGTGTTGGTTCATCATGTTGGTAAAGTTTTAAAATCAATGGGTGCTGACAGACTAGTTGTAATGAAATTGCACAATGTAAGTAGTCTTACTGTTTTTCCGATGATTCAAATGATTAATATATTAACTGATAAGTTATTAGTAAATTATATTGAATCAAAAGTAAAAAGTGGAATTATTGATTTATCAAAAACAAAGATTGTCGCTGCAGATTCTGGTGGTGTTACAGAAGCAAGAAATGTTGCAACAAGATTAAAAATTCCAAATCAAATAGTGATGATTAATAAATATCATGACCCTGCAAAAACTAATCATTCTGAGATTAGTAACATTATTGGAGATGTCTCGGGCTATGATGTAATTATTGTAGAAGACATGCTTGACACATGCGGGACTGCAAAAAATTCTGCAAATGAATTACGAAAAAGTGGAGCAAAAAATATTTATATCATTGCTACGCATGCATTGCTTAATGGTAAGGCAATAAATAATTTAAACGAAGCAAAATTTGACGGTATCTGGGTTACTGATTCTTGTATAATTACTCAAGAGAAAATTCAAAATATTAAAAATCTTGAAGTAATATCAGTTGCCTCACTCTTTGCAAAGGTTATAGATAATTTACATAACGGAGAATCGGTAATTGATTTACTATAACCTATAAATGAAGGAAGTCTTTAAAGGGATTATTTTTTTTTATAATCCCTTTTTTTATTGCCAATTTTGTGATATATTTATTAGATGCAAAATAGGATATTTATTAAGGATTTAAAGGATAATATTACTAGTGAAATCATCATTGCTGGTTCTGTCGATGTCCGTCGTGATCAAGGGAAAATGGTTTTTTTTGATATGCGAGATATGACAGGTAAAGTGCAATGCGTTGTTTTGCCAAATCATGCTGAAGCTATTGAAGTAGCCAAAACAATTCGTCCAGAATGGGTTTTGAAAGTTACAGGGAAAGTTAATAAACGTTCCGAAAGAAATATTAAAGCTGGAGTTCCAAATGGTGATATAGAGCTTGAAGTCACAGCTATAGAGGCATTGAGTAGAGCTCAAGAACTACCATTTGCATCAGATGCAGAATTAAATCTAGATACTTTACTTGATTATCGTCCTCTTACACTTCGTCGTGAAAGAGAACGAGCAATTTTTAAGGTTCAAGATGCAATACTTTATTCTTATCGAGAGTTTTTGAAAAATGAAGGATTTATAGAATTTCGAGCTCCTTTAATTGTTGGTGGCGATGCTGAAGGTGGCACCGAAGTTTTTAAGTTTGAATATTTTTATGATCAAATGGCGAATTTGGCAACTAGTCCACAGCTCTATAAGCAAATGATGGTAGGTGTATTTGAACGAGTTTTTACGATTACAAATGTGTTTAGAGCAGAAAAACATTCCACAACTCGACATTTAAATGAATATACATCACTTGATTTAGAAATGAGTTTTATTGATGGTCCCAAAGATGTTATGAAATTAGAGACCGATCTTTTACGATACATGACAGAATATTTAAAAAATAATTGCAAAGAAGAATTTAAGATATTGGGTGCAGAATTCCCAATTATCCCTCCAGGAGAAATAATTCCATTTATGAAACTCTCCCTAGCACAGAAATTAATTTCTAAAGAAACAGGAATTGATTGCACTACCGAGCCAGATTTACAACCAGAACATGAACGCTGGATTTGTGAGTATGCCAAAAAAGAATTTAATTCTGATTTTATTTTTATCACAAATTTCCCTAGAAAAAAGAGACCATTTTATACGATGGATGATGAAAATGATGAAGGCACGACTAAATGTTATGATTTATTATTTAGAGGGGTAGAACTTCTCTCTGGTAATCAAAGAGAACATAGATACGACGAACTTATTGAAAAAATGAAATGGAAAGGTCTTGATCCTCTAAAATTTGATTTTTATTTGCAAGCCTTTAAGTATGGCATGCCTCCACATGGGGGGTTGGCTATGGGTTTGGAGCGTTTAACTCAAAAGTTTTTAGGACTTAAAAACGTAAAAGAAGCGACACTTTTCCCTCGCGATGTAAACCGTATCGATAAAAGATTATCCGAGTAAATTTATTTAAAAGAAAAATGGTAATAGAAATAAAAGAATTATATAGAAATGAAAAAGAATATCTTGGGAAAGAGATTGAGGTTAATGGTTGGGTAAAAACAGTTCGCTCTTCGGGTGGAATTGGTTTTTTGGAAATTACTGACGGAAGTTTTTTCCGTAGTTTGCAATTAGTTTTTGATAAAGCTACAAAATTTTCTAGGAATAGTGAAATCACATCGGACGGATTTGAGCTAATTGAAAAATTACCTATATACACTGGAGTTATGGTAAAAGGATTATTGCAAGAATCTCCTGCCAAAGGTCAACTTTTTGAATTAAAGGCTATTGAAATTCTAGAAATTGCCTCTTCAGATGGAGATTATCCTTTACAGAAAAAGGGGCATAGTTTTGAATTTTTGCGCACTATAGCCCACTTGCGTCCACGCAGTAATACCTTTCAAGCAGTTTTTAGACTTCGGTCAGTTCTCTCTTTTGCTGTTCATAAATTTTTTCAAGAAAAAGGTTTTGTTTATGTACATACTCCAATCATTTCTACTTCTGACGCCGAAGGTGCTGGAGAAATGTTTAATGTTACAACTTTAGATTTAAAAAATTTGAAGCTTGATGATAAAGGAGAGATTAATTATACCGAAGATTTTTTTGGTAAAAAAGCGGGATTAACAGTCAGCGGACAACTAGAAGCAGAATGTATGGCCATGGCATTTAACCGAGTTTATACTTTTGGTCCAACTTTTCGCGCTGAGAATAGTCATACAGCTCGCCATGCTTCAGAATTTTGGATGATTGAACCAGAAATTACTTTTGCAGGCCTATCGGAAGACATGGCGCTGGCCGAAGAAATGATGAAGTATTTGATAAATTATGTTTTGCGCGAATTACCAGAAGAAATGGAATTTTTCAACAAATTTATTGATAATGGCTTACTTGAACGTTTGAATAAAGTTAAAGATGCGAAATTTAAGCATTTAACTTATACCGAAGCGGTAGAAATATTAGAAAAATCTGGTAAAAAATTTGAGTACCCTGTGAAGTGGGGTATTGATCTTCAGACGGAACATGAAAGATATTTAACTGATGAAGTCGTAAATGGTCCTCTATTTGTGACTGATTATCCTAAAGAAATCAAAGCTTTTTATATGCGTCAGAATGATGATGAGAGGACTGTCGCAGCCATGGATTTGCTGATGCCGGGAGTAGGAGAGATCATTGGTGGAAGTCAGCGTGAAGAGCGATTAGAAATTCTTGAGAAAAGAATAGCGGAATTGAATTTGCCAAAAGAAAATTATTGGTGGTATTTGGATTTACGCAAATATGGCGGAGTACCTCATGCTGGTTTTGGTTTGGGTTTTGAGAGAGCCTTGATGTATCTTTCTGGAATGCAAAATATTCGAGATGTCGTCCCATTTCCAAGGACTCCCAAAAATGCGGAATTTTAAGTTAATCACATAAATTTAGTTTTTAAATTCACCTTCGAAAATTATTTCTTCTAACGGCTTTCTGTCGTTTGGAATTTCACCGGCTTGCATTTTTTCTGGCAGGTCTTCAATTTTACCTTTTTTGCCTATGGCTATCATCATTTCGACATTGTAATCTTCAGGTATTTTTAAATCAATTTTAGCTTTTTCAAAATCAAAACCACTCATGCCGTGAGCAATTAATTTCATACTGACAGCTTGCAAGGCAAGATTTTCCCAAGCCGAGCCCGTATCAAAAGAATGGGTGATAGAAGGTTTACCATTATCAAAATTTTTCTTTGAAATTGTCACCACCAATACAGAAGCATTTTTACACCAAATTTTATTTCCATCAGTAAGAAACGAAAACATTTTTTCAAAAGCAGGTGTATCTTTCATGCCATAAATAAATCTCCAAGGTTGAGAATTAAAGGCAGATGGTGCAAAACGGGCCGATTCAAAAAGGGTCATTAACTCTTCCTGATTTATAGCTTCGCCCGATAATGCCCTTGGGGAATATCTATTCAAAAAAACATCGTCTATTTCATATTTTGTTGTTCGATTATTTATCGTTTTCATCCTTCCATTATAGCATTTTTAGTGTATAATAGGAAGATGAAAATAACATTTAAAAAGAATATTAATGAGCTAAAAAAAGACACACTTTTGGTTAAAATTGATGCTAAAATAAACGACGAAATTGTATCAGAAAATGGAGTAAAGACTTTGTATCTAAAAAAAGATGAAAAAATGACTTTACGAAAGTTTTTTTTGCTTGTTCGAAAAATGGTCAGATTAGCAAAACAACACAAAGTAGAAAAAATTTGTTTTGATGCTGAAGAACTAATTAAATTGATACGCCCTTCGACTATGCAGAGGGCAATAATTTCAGACGAGGAACTCTCTGAAATTATTGGCACGCAACTTGAACTAGCCAATTACGAATTTAATATTTATAAGACAAAATCAAAAGAAGATTTATCTCCACTGAAAGAGGTTTTTATAATTCTTCCCCAAAGCAATGCTTTGGGTAAAGTTGAAAAATCTATTTTAAAAGGTCAGAGTATCGGAATAGAAGTAAATAAAACGAGGGATTTATCGAATACACCCGGCGCTGATATGACGCCAACTATTCTAGCCCAAAAAGCTAAAGAAGCAATGAAAGGTTTACCGGTAAAAGTTTCAGTTCTTGGTGAAAAAGAAATGAAGAAGTTAAAAATGGAAGCGATACTAACTGTCGGTCGTGGATCAGATGAAGAGTCTAAATTTATTATTATGGAATATAAAAATGGCCTGAAAAATCAAAAACCGATTGTTCTTGTCGGCAAAGGGGTGACCTTCGATTCAGGTGGAATGAATTTGAAACCATCTTCCGCTTTACTTGGAATGAATATGGATATGTCAGGAGGCGCTTCGGTAATCCATACTATTGCACTCGTAGCAAAAAACAAATTGAAAGTAAATGTTATTGGGCTTATCCCTTCGGTTGAAAATTTTGTTTCAGGCAAAAGTTATCGTCCTGGAGATATTGTGCGTTCAATGTCTGGTCAAACAATTGAAATTTTAAATACTGATGCTGAAGGGCGAGTGATTTTAGCGGATGCTCTTACTTATGCAGAAAAATATAAACCAGAAGTTGTAATTGATGTAGCTACCTTAACAGGGGCAGCTGTTGTGGCACTGGGTGAAAGAATGTCGGCAATTTTTACTGATGACGATGAACTTTGCAAAAAAATGGAAGAAATTGGTGATAAAACTGGAGATTATGTGTGGCGATTACCAATGTGGGAAGAATATGAAAATGAAATAAAAGGGGCATTTGGTGATTTTACGAATGTTCACAATAAAGATTCTCGTTATGGCGGGGCTACATATGGTGCTATTTTCTTAAAGCAATTTATAGGAGATTATAAATGGGCACATATAGATATAGCACCGAGGATGACATCAATGTCTGGAGAGTATTTGGCTTCTGGAGCGTTAGGTACACCGGTTTCACTTCTGTATAAATTCATCGAAGAACATAAATAATATGTCCAAAAACGAGACTATTCTCAGATTTGATTCTGTTTCATTTGAATATGGAATAAATAAACCCATACTAGATAATGTGAGTTTTCCTATCAGGCGGGGTTCAAAAATAACGATTATGGGACAAAATGGTGCTGGTAAAAGTACTATTTTTGGTTTGATTATAGGTGCCTTAAGACCAGAATCAGGTACAATTGTGAAAAATAATATTAGTATTGCAATGGCTAAACAAGTCATGGAAAGAGAAGATTTAAAACTTTCTGTCCGTGAATTTTTTGAAAAACAATTTTCAAAAAAAATTTATGATATTGATCCACGAATAGACGATGTGTTAGAAGTAGTGAATTTAAAAGGGCATACAAAATTGCACGACAGAATTTTGGAAAGTTTTTCTGGTGGTCAACTAGCTCGAATTCTTTTAGCTAGTGCACTTATCTTAGACCCCGATCTACTTTTACTAGATGAGCCGACAAATAATTTAGACCATGCAGGTATTTCGCATCTAACAGATTTTTTAATTAAATATAAAAAGACAGTCATCGTCATTTCGCACGATGCAGAATTTTTGAATGCATTTTCTGATGGCGTTTTGTATTTGGATATTTATACTCGTCAAGTTGAACAATACACTGGCAACTACAAAAATGTTTTAAGAGAAATTATGGCTCGAGTTGAAAAAGAAAATATGAAGAATGCACAGTTGGCCAAAGAAATTCAAACTAAAAAAGATCAAGCCAATGTCTTTGCTCATAAAGGTGGTGGACTTCGTTTGGTAGCTAGACGGATGCGAGAAAAAGCAGAAGAATTGGAGGAAAATATGGTTGATGTCAGAAAAGAGGATAAAACTATTAAAGCATTTACAATTCCAGTTCAAGAAGATATTAATGGGGATATTGTTGTTATAAATTCTTTTACCACGATGAATGCTAAGACTGGTAAAATAGTAAAACACAAAGCAAATATTAAATTGAAAAAAAATCAGCATTTACTTTTGAGTGGACCAAATGGTATTGGTAAAAGTACCTTACTTGAAAAAATTGCCAAAAAAATTGATCCAGGGACGAAAATTTTGGATGGTATCCGTGTAGGTTATTATCGACAGGATTTTTCTACCTTAAATTTTGAAGATACAGTTTATCAATCGTTGGCGAGTGCTATCGTCTCTGGTGGTGCGACTTTAGATGAAGAGAAAATGAGGGCAGTTGCAGCCTCTTTTTTGATTACTAGTGAATTCATCCGTACAAAGATAGGTAGCCTCTCTGAGGGTCAAAAAGGCCTGGTAGCCTTCGCTAGACTAGTACTTGAACGTCCAGGGTTACTTATTTTAGATGAGCCAACAAATCATATTAATTTTCGACATTTACCGATAATTGCTGAGGCGATAAACAAATATAAAGGGGCTCTCATCCTGGTTTCTCACGTGCCAGATTTTGTGAAAAAAATTCGAATCGATGAAATTTTAGACCTAGATTTGTAATTAAAAATTTGATGCGAAAAATTAAAAAAAGTATATAATATAACAGTGGAAACAGAGATATATAAAATCAAGACAGGGAATTTTGAAGGACCATTTGGTTTACTTTTAAATTTAGTTGAAGAAAAAAAGCTTTTTATTAATGAGATTTCACTTGCTCAAGTTACTGAAGATTATTTAAAATACGTGAATTCTTTAGAGAATTTAAGCCCGAGCGAGATCACTAGTTTTCTAGTAGTAGCGGCTACTCTTATTTTAATAAAATCAAAATCCTTACTACCGAATTTGAATTTGACTGACGAAGAAGAAGGTGATATCAAAAACTTAGAAGATCGCTTGAAATTGTATGAACTTTATACAAGACTAGCAGGAAATATAAAAAATAATTTTGGTCAGAAAGTAATATTTCCAAGCGGAGAAAGAAAGAATGATTATTTAGTCTTTTTACCTGACGAGCAGATTACTACAAATAGTATGATGACCTTTGTGACCGATCTATTGGGACGAATGCCTAAAAAAGTTTTTATGCCTGAAGTTGCAGTAAAAAAAGTAATAAGTATCGAAGAAATGATTGAAAAATTAACAGATCGAATTGAAAATTCTTTAAAAATGAATTTTAAAGAGTTTAGTGGCAAGGCTGTCACTCGTGAAGAGCGGGTAGTTGTAATTGTTTCATTTCTTGCTATGTTAGAATTAATTCGAAATGGGATTTTAAATGCAATTCAGAATCAAAATTTTGAAGATATTATACTTGAAAAGCAAATTAATAATTATGAATTAACAACTACGAATTAGAATATATGGATTTATCAAAAAAAATTGAGGCAATATTATTTTTCAAAGGTGAGCCAGTATCCTACAAAAAATTGGAAGAAATCTTGAAAGTTTCAAAAGAAGAAATCACAACAGCAATTTTAGAATTAAAAAGTAATTTAAATGAAAGAGGCGTCGTGCTTTTGGAAAAACAAGATGAAATTACTTTGGGCACGAATCCAGAATTTTCAGGAATGATAGAGAATTTACAAAAAGAAGAATTGAACAAAGAGCTTTCGAAAGCAAGTTTAGAAACTTTGTCGGTAGTTTTGTATAAAAATGGAGTGACTCGGGCTGAAATTGACTATATTCGAGGGGTTAATTCAAGTTTTACTCTTCGAATGCTCTCTATCCGAGGGTTAGTAGAAAAGACAACTGATCCAAAGGATAATCGACGCTATATCTACAAACCGACCTTTGAATTACTCTCATATTTGGGGGTAAAGAGCGTACAAGAATTGCCGGAATATAATGAAACAAATCAAAATTTAAACGAAGTTAGTGTCAAAATGGAAGAAGAAATGGAAGAAGCTTTAGAAGAATAAAATGATATTGAGATGCTACAAATTCTGCCATGGCTGAGTTTGTAGCATATAAATATATGGAAACAAAAACTTGTCAAAACTGTAAAAAAGATTTCACCATAGAAGTGGAAGATTTTAATTTTTACGAAAAAATAAAAGTTCCACCGCCCTCTTGGTGTCCAGAATGTCGGCTGGTTCGACGTATGCTTTGGCGTAATTTTAGGTCTTTATTTAAGAGAATTTGTGGTATATGTGGAAAGAATTTAGTTTCAATGTATAGGGAAGAAAAAACAAAAGTTGTTTATTGTACTGAATGTTGGAATAGTGACAAAAGAAACCCATTTCTACAGGGTTGCGATTATGATTTTTCCAGGCCGTTTTTTGAGCAGATGAGGGAGTTGATAATAGAATCTCCTTTTCTTTATACTTATCAAGCTGGTAATATGATTAGATCTGATTATACTAATTATAGTATAGATAATAAAGATTGTTATTTATCATTTTCTATTACTGAATGTGAGAATGTTCTTTATTCAGAATTGATCGATAAATCTAAAAATGTTTTAGATTGTTATGCTGTACAAAAATTGGAAAATTCTTCTTATAACATAAGCTCTGACATGAATTACAATTGTCATTTTGTGATTGAATCTAGTAAGTGCATTGATTCTTATTTTCTTTTCGATTGTGTAAATTGCCAGAATTGCTGTTTATCTCATGGTTTGCGAAATCAGCAATATTTTTTTAAAAATAAAAAACTCTCGAAAGAGAATTATGAAAAAGAAATTTTAAATTTACGACTCGATACTTATTCCGGTTTTAAAAAAGCAGAAGAAATTTTTGATAAAATAGTAGAAAGAAAAGCCATTCATCGTTACGCTCAAATTTATAATTCTCAAAATTCAATCGGAGATTATATAAAAAACTCAAAAGATGTCAGGTGTTCTTTTGATGTTCAGCGTTCTGAAAATATATTTAATTGTTCTAGAATATTGGAGGGTTGTAAAGATTGTTATGATGATACGGGCATCGCTTCAGGAGAATTGATTTATGAGTCTACTGCTGCCAGTTTGAATACTTATAAACAATCGTTTTGTTATATAAGCTTGGGATCTAGAGAATGTGAGTATTCTATTATCTGTCGAAATTGTAATAATTGTTTTGCTTGTGTTGGGCTCACGAATGCAGAGTATTGTATTTTTAATAAACAATATAAAAAAGAAGAATATTTTGAAATAGTGGAAAAAATAAAAAAACATATGAATGAAATGCCATATATAGATGAAAATGGAAGAATTTATAAATATGGCGAATTTTATCCTCCAAACATGAGTCCATTTGCTTATAATTTAAGCACAGCCAATGATTTTTTGCCTTCCTCTAAAGAGGAAGTTCTTCAAATGGGATATCCATGGGATGATCGAGCTCTTAGGAATTATAATATTACAATCAAATCTAAGGATTTACCGGATAGCATTAAAGATGTTTCTGATAAAATTTTAGACGAAGTAATTGCTTGTCCAAATGATGGAGATCAACATTTTCAATGTTCAAGTGCCTATAAAATTATGTCGTACGAATTACAGTTTTATAAAGATAGAAAATTACCATTGCCTAGATATTGTCCGAATTGTCGCCATTATCAAGGATTAAGATTTAGGAACCCAATTAGACTTTACGAAAGGTCTTGTATGCATAAAGGTTGTGTTAATAAATTTCAAACAACTTACACCACTGATAGACCAGAAATACTTTATTGTGAAAAATGCTATCAGCAGGAAGTGTATTAATGTTCAAAGTTCGACTTTGAACATATATCAGCTATAGCGTAAATGTGTATTTTAAAAAAGTTCTACTAAATTTGACGGTCGTCAAAGTTGGTAGAATATTACTACTAGGTAAGAGTTAATGGGTATTTATATTTAAAATTAAAAATGTTATACTCAAAAAATGGTAAAGAAAAAGCTAAAAATTTGTGTACTTTTTGGTGGAAAATCTGCCGAGCATGAGGTCTCTATCGAGTCCGCTCAAAATGTTATCAAGGCACTTGATCCAAATAAATATCAAATAACTCCAATAAAAATAAGCCACGATGGTGTCTTTGATATTAATAAAATCAAACAATGCGATGTTGTTTTCCCAGTTTTACACGGTCCGTTTGGAGAAGATGGCTCAATGCAAGGCTTGTTTAAAATAATTGGAGTGCCATTTGTCGGGCCATCTGTTTTAGGTTCAGCTGTCAGTATGGACAAAGATGTTATGAAAAGACTCTTACACGAGGCTGGAATTCCAATTGCAAAATACTTGACTTTCCGTAAGGGCGACAAAATTTCTTATACAAAAATTGCAAAAACTTTAGGGAAAATAGTTTTTATAAAACCAGCCAACCTTGGTTCTTCTGTCGGCATTCATAAAGCTAGAAATGAAAAAGAATTCACTGCCGGAGTAAAAGATGCTTTTTTATATGATACAAAAATTGTAATTGAAGAAAATATTATTGGACGAGAGATAGAATGCTCTGTGCTCGGCAATGAAAACCCTGTTGCGGCTATTCCTGGAGAAATAATTCCTAATGCTGATTTTTATTCTTATGACTCAAAATATATAGATAGCGAATCTATTGCTCAAATTCCTGCTATTATTCCAAAAAATACAATAAACAAGATCAAGGTCATGGCGGTCAAAGTTTTTAAGGTTCTTGAATGTGAAGGAATGGGACGTGTAGATTTTTTCCTCAAAAAAAATGGAGATATCTTGGTGATTGAACTAAATACAATTCCAGGATTTACGGCTATTAGTATGTATCCAAAAATGTGGGAGGCAAGTGGGTTACCATTGCCCAAACTTCTCGATAATTTGATTCAATTTGCTATTGAAAGGTACAATAGAGAGAATAAACTAAAAGTTACTGTTAAATAATATGCATAATCTACCTCTTTCATATTTAGAAATCTCGGAAAAAAATTTGATTCATAATGTCAGAGAGTTTAGAAATTATTTAGATAAGAAAACTTTGATTTCAGCGGTGGTGAAAGGGAATGCTTATGGGCATGGTGATACAGAGGTTGTAAAAATTTTATCACCTTACGTTGATTATTTTCAGGTAAACAGTATAGAAGAATTGGTAAGAATAAAAAAAGTTACTAAGAAACCAATTCTCGTTTTTGGTTACGTTGCTAAGGATGATCTAGAAAAAGCCATAAAAATTGGATGTATTTTGACTGTTTTTTCAAAAGAGCAATTATTAAATATTTCTGCTATCGCGGGGAGTTTGAACAAAGTTCAAGAAATTCATTTAGCCTTCGATGCATATTTGGGTAGAGAAGGTTTTTTGGAAAATGAATTGCCGAAGGTTTTTAATTTAATTGTGAAAACAAAAAATATTAAACTTACTGGAATCTATGCGCATTTTGCAAATATTGAAGACACAGCAGATTTTTCACATGCCGAAAAACAAATAAAAAAATATCAAGATATTTTGAAAATGTCCAGAGATTTTGGTTTTAAAAATTTACAAACTCATATTTCTTCTACTGCTGGTGCTATGGTCTACGAGCCTGTCGGTAAAAACAATATCGTCCGACTTGGTATTGGACTTTATGGTTTATGGCCATCAAAACATTTGGAAAATAAATTTGCAAAAAATATCAACCTCAAACCTGTGCTGACTTGGAAAACCCATATTGCTCAAATAAAGACATTGCCTAAAAATTATAGTATTGGTTATGGGCTTACTTTTATTACAAAAAAAGAAACTAAAATTGCTTTAATCCCACAAGGTTATGCGGATGGTTTTAGTAGGGGATTATCGAATAATGGCGAAGTTTTAATTTCAGGTACTAAATGCAAAGTTCTCGGCAGAGTTGCGATGAATATGTTTGTGGTTGATGTGAGCCATTTGAAAAAGGTAAAAATAGAAGATGAAGTTGTCTTGCTCGGCAAGCAAGGTAACCGCGAAATAACAGCCGAAGAATTAGCCAAAAAACAAAATACGATTAACTACGAAGTTGTAACTAAAATCAACCCGCTTCTACCGAGGGTTGTGAAATAGAAGAGCTTAATTTTCATCATTGTCTTCATCTTTCTTTTCATCTTGATCATCATAATCTCCAGTGCCTTCATTTTTATTGTTACTTGCACTAGTGTTATTTTGATTATTTGTTCGATTTTCATCTAGATTTTCTTTATCATTATCCATAATAAAATTATAGCATTTCTTGCAATTTTAGCTGTTTTATAGTATCCTAGCATTATGTCACAAGATAGACTTATAAAACTTGCTTGCGGTACCTGCAAAAGGATAAACTACTGGTCAAGTAAAAATAAAAAACTCGTTACTAAAAAAATCGAGCTCAAAAAGTATTGCAAATGGTGTAAGAAAATCACCAAGCATAAAGAAGTTAAAAAATAATTCTTTAAATTTTTTAAACTAACTTTTTTATGATATAATACTCGTGCAGTAAATGTTTACTGCATGTTCTTTTTATTGGTTTATCCTTCGAGATAAATCTTTGGAAACGTGTTAATTTTTAATTCCACGTTTCATTATTCCGATCTTCGGGTCGGAATATGGGCGATTAGTTTAGTGGTAGAACGAAGGTCTCCAAAACCTTTGGCGGGGGTTCGATTCCCTCATCGCCCGCTAGTTTACAAATAGATTTAATTATGTTATTGTCATAGCAAATGATAGTTTCTTTGACATGTGTTTTTGGTTATATAGATAGGTTCTTCAAGTTTCTTTAAAGGGATTTGAGGAACCTATTTATAAATTAAAACTAGAATAACTATGAAAAAATCAATTATTGCAGTAATTGCAATCGTAATCTTAATGGTCTCTTGTCAAAAAAATAACATGATTGAGGACCAACCAACAACTCAAGTATTGCCATTCAGATTGAAGTACAATTTGGCAGATACGTCGGTTATCGCAATAAACAATATTGATTCCAGCAACGTGGTTTGTTGGGCAGGTCAATATTTTATAAAGTTGGGGTGTAAAAACTCAAACTATTATGAAATAGTTTTTACCCAGCACGATTCTGGGAATATATATTTTGCTGGCGGGGAAAAGGCAGCATATATGTGTTTAATTACAGAAAATACATACGCGGGGTATGTTCTAAAAGCCAAAGCAGATCATAATTTTTCTGACTTCGTAGCTGACCCAGGTGTCTTAACCGATACGACAAATTACTTTACCCTGAAAAATAAAATTTCAGGTAGAAGCATAAAAATTCCTGCACAGGAATTCCTGGACCAGGGATACGTCATGATTTGGTATGACGTGATACAAGAATAATTATAATGACACTAAATTTATATTTTATGAAAAAGAAAATTATATTTTTTCTTTACGTTGTTTATTTTTTGATGGCTTTCAAAGGTTACCTTTATAGTGGAGACCAATTTTTACCAAATGAACTTTCTTTAGACTCATATGCACAATCTTTTATAAGAGTGTTTGCATACGGAGCGGTGGAAAGTGGACTAACTGTTATGAATTTTTTACCTAATAAGGTAATCGCACAAACAGATAGTTTCAAATTAGTTGAAGTAAATACTAACTTATCTCTTGTGGACATAGTTAGATTGTATCCTACTACTAATCCGCAACCTGGTTATTGTGATCCAGCTTTTCAGACCTTAAATTATTATTTGAATGCACGACTTATTGGGCTAATAAATAATATCACTGAGGTAAGAAAACCACTTGGATATAGATATTTATTATTTCCAGTGCGTTATAAAAAAGAGGGGCACAAAGCTATTGAAAGGGGTGTCATCAAATGGAACAAAAAACCATTACACAACCCCCTATACCAGGGAAAGAGTATTCCTTAAAATAAAACTACTCATTTAGCTGATAAGATTTTTATCAGCTATTTTTTTATATTATGATTTGTTATACTTATCAATATTTCGAATTTATAAGCAAAATTTTTAGGCTTGATTTTTTTGTTATAGTATGTTATTGTCATATCTGAATGATAGTCTTTTGACAAAAGGTTTTATTGGTTACCAGAGCAGATTTATGTTTATGTCTTT
This sequence comes from uncultured bacterium, assembly GCA_903888625.1. GTDB lineage: Bacteria > Patescibacteriota > Minisyncoccia > Phycocordibacterales > UBA9973 > UBA9973. The sequence goes on along the minus strand of CAISUD010000039.1, from coordinate 5,782 downwards.
TCTGGTAACCAATTTAAAAACCAAAGACAATGAGGTACACAAACGAACAACTCGTACAACAACTTGTCGAGTATAAAAAAAAATATAAAAAAAATCCATGCTGGAATGGGATAGACTCCGAGTCCCAAAAAGGCATATGTGCCTGCTCTGTAACCATAGCCAACAGGTTGGGTGGTGGCTCTTTCCTAAAAGCTTTGAAGTTTGCTGGAATGGAGGAAGAAGTTAACACAGGTGGAAGAAGAACCACCTCAGATAAAATTTTATTAGAACAGATAGTTCTGATAAAAGAAAAAATTGGCATTATTCCTGCGGAAAGTAATTTCGCAAGAATAATAAAAAATAATGGAATAAAATGTGCTGGTTATAGCACATTTGTTAGGCATTTTGGTTCATTAAAAAATGCCGAAAAATTAGCAAAAGAAATTTCGCCACAAGATATAGTTTCATAGCTATATCTTGTGGCTTTTTTTATATATATTTTAATCTAATTTTAACCTTTATGGTATACAGTGAAGTTACTTATATATTAAGTTGTTTGTGCCAGTCCTACGAAGACTTAATATACCTACTCTCATTTTTGTTTTATTTTCCTAGTCGAAAAAATGAAATATCTATGAGAATTACTAGCTAACACAAAATTATTATAATTTTAATCATAAAAAACATGAAAAAAAATATTATGAAATTAGCTTTGTTGGTGTTACTAATCATACCTTTGAGTGTAGGTTTAGCCTTGCCAGCCCGAGCAGCAGCACTACCAAACTGGAATGCAGTGGGGACATATCAATGGATGGCATCAGGAATCTATTCGCATGATTTGGTAATTACAAGTCAAAATACTGATGGAACATTCGTCGGGACAGGAGGATATCCTGCAGGCAGTATGCCATATACAGCAACTGGGCAAACTCCAGAAACTATCACTGGTCAAGTCACTGGAGACAATATTACTTTGACCACAACATATACTGGGCCATATAATTCTGGGTACTCAGCAACCTTAGTCGGAACAATCGCAGCAGATGGCACGATGAGTGGCACAGCACCATTTGAATGGCATACTACTAGCGGTAAAGCAACTGCAATAACAAGTACTTCTGAAAGCCTAGCCGCTCAAGATTTCGGTGTAGTAAACTACGATACAGGTCTAGGTATCTTGAAAGGATATACAGCTGGATTCGGTTTGACTAATGCAACTTTTGCTGGAGTTCAATCTGTTGTTGTGCAATTATATTCAGGTACAACTCTTTTGCAGACCAATACAGCAACCTCAAAAGTTGGAGCAACTTTAACTGGAGCAGACATTTCTTCTCCGTTTGATGTTTCTGGAACATTTAATTATGCTACCGATGGATATTGGACAAATGTACGAGAAACACAATATGGTCAAAGTATGCCAGCTACGAGAGTCGTAGCTACTGTTAAACTTGCAGATAGCACGGTAGTAACAGCTGAAAACACAAATCTAACAGGTGATCCGACAACAATATATCCAACAACAACTTCAACTGCAATGTTGACTAGCCTAACATTAACTCCAGCAACGAATCAAATTGCAATTGCAGGAACAACTCAATTGACAGCAAGTCCAATGGATCAAAACGGAGCAAGCTTTACTGGCGCTACAACAATGTTTTATTCAACCAATTCTACAACTGCTACAGTTAGTAGCTCGGGACTTGTAACTGGTGTTGCTAATGGTACAGCTTACATAGTTGCAGTTTCAACTAGTGGAAGCACCACAGTTGTCGCAGTTGCAAGAGTATATGTTGGCACTGGACAAAATATTGGTAAAGGAGATGATCAAAATGAGAATGAAGGAAGCGAAGCAATAGGAAATAATGATGACAATGGAAATTTCACCTCTGGCAATCAAGGCGGTGGTAGTAGTACTAGCACTACGAGTGAAGATTCAAATTCAACTGTAGGCAACAATAATCAGAATGGGAATGATAATTCTGGAAATAGTTCTACAACCAATAATGATAACAGTCATGGTGGAACCGTAGGTAATCATCAAGTAAATGGGAATCATAACAACAATAATGGGAAGGGTGATAATTAAATTTTAAAAAATAATCACCTAAAAATTAAATAAGAAAATAAAAAACCACTCGTGCAAGCGAGTGGTTTATGTTAAAATAAAAAAATGCAAAAAAGTTACAAATATTTAGGGAGCATTAGTGTGTTTTTTGTTTCAGTATTACTCATTTCCAATGTAGCTTCTAGCAAAATTGTTGATTTTAAATGGTTTACTTTTGACGGTGGAACCTTGCTTTTTCCTTTGAGTTATATTTTTGGAGATATCTTAACTGAAGTATATGGTTATAAAAAATCTCGGCATGTTATTTGGCTAGGATTTTTTTCGGCCTTAATGATGTCTTTAATTTTTATTATTGTCGGTAAATTGCCAGGCGCCCCAGGCTGGAATAATCAATCTGCTTATGATGCAATCCTGGGGCTAACTCCTCGGATTGTGATAGCAAGTTTGATTGCTTATACTTGTGGAGAATTTTCTAATTCATTTATTTTAGCCAAGATGAAAATCTGGACAAAGGGTAAAATGCTTTGGACGCGAACTATTGGCTCGACGATTATTGGAGAATTTATAGATAGTATTCTTTTTATTTTAATAGCCTTTTTTGGAGTTTTTCCAAATTCATTATTGATCACTTTAATAATCTCAAATTATATTTTTAAAACTTGCGTAGAAGTTTTATTTACCCCACTTACTTATAGAGTAGTCAGTTTTCTAAAAAAAAAAGAGCATGAAGACTATTATGATATAGGGACCAATTTTAATCCTTTTATCATAGATTAAATATGTTATAGTATTTAGATATGAAGAAATATTTAGGTGTTACAATTATTTTTCTTTTAGTTATTTTTTCAATTTTTTTATGGTATTTACGAATGCCATTGGTTGAAAGATTTTTTGATTTTAATACAACGACTACAAGCTTAGGAGAAATTTCTGGTTTAGTAGGAATGAATTTACTTTTAGTTACAATTATTTTATCTGGACGATTTAAATTTTTAGAAAAATATTTCGGTGGTTTAAATAAAATTTATTTTTGGCACCATTTTTTAGGAGGCCTTGCTTTACTTTTTTTGTTAGTCCACCCAATTGTTTTAGTTTTGAAATATATTAAATTATCATTGTATAGTGCGGCGATGTTTTTATTACCGATGACAAGTGGGGGAGCTGTCGCTTTTGGGACAATTGCCCTTTTGTTTTTAATTTTACTCTTAATTTTTACCTTCTTTATAAAATTTCCTTACAAGACCTGGAAAATTACTCATAAATTTCTAGGGATAGTTTTATTTTTTGGTATTTTACATACCTTTTTAATTCCAAGTGATGTGTCTTTATATTTGCCACTTAAAATTTATATGGCATTTTTAGTGTTCGTAACAATTTTAGCATTTTCATATCGAACACTATTTGGAAATATTTTTATTTATAAATTCAATTATATTGTTTCAGTTGTTCATAGATTAAATGAAGAAGTTGTAGAAATTGTGATGTCTGCTAAAAATGAAAAATTAAAATTTTCTGCTGGACAATTTATTTTTATTAGTTTTAGGAGAGGTGGTGTTGGACGAGAGATTCATCCCTTTTCAATCAGTTCAGCCGAGCGTGATACTAAGCTAGCTATCATTGTTAAGTCACTTGGCACCTATACTAAAAAATTGCAAAATCTTAAAGTCGGTGCTAAGGTCAAGATCGAAGGTCCTTTTGGTATTTTTTCATATTTAAATTCTTCTAATAAAAATCAAGTTTGGATTGCAGGTGGAATTGGAATTACTCCATTTCTGAGTATGGCTAAATCGTTGCGAGAAAAAAATTACAAGATTGATTTATATTATTGTGTTAATAATAAAAATGAAGTAATTTATTACGATGAATTCAAAAAAATATCTTTTGAGAACAATAATTTTAAATTAATTCCTGTTTATTCCGATGTAAATGGTAGGCTTAATATCAATACTATAGAACATTGGAGTGGAGATATTTTAAAGAAAGATTTCTTTATTTGTGGTCCTAGTGGTATGATGAAAAGTGTAAGGTCATTATTATTAGCTAGGGGTATCCCTGACAAAAGTATCCATTCTGAAGAATTTACTTATTAATATGAAAAAAACAATTGCTATATTTTTATTTATATTTTTTGCAATCATTGTAGCTATTTTAGTAGCCGGCTTATTGTTTTACCAAAGTAAGAATCAAATTACCTTACCTGCTGGTGTAAATAATTCTTTTTCTTCTCCTATTTCTGGCAATAAAAATAACCCAGTTAAAAGTGCAGGTTCTAGTTCACAAGTATTAAATATGACAGAAATTAGTAAACACAATTCTGTTGCAGATTGCTGGCTTTTGATAAATAATAAAGTTTATAATTTAACTTCTTTCATAAATAGCCATCCAGGAGGGGTAGGGACGATTACCAATTATTGTGGTAAAGAGGCAACCTCAGCTTACGATACAAAAGGTGGACGAGGTAGAGGGCACTCATCGTATGCAGATAGTTTACTCGCACAATATTATATAGGTAATTTTGACCAATCAATTCCAAAAACTACTTTACAACAAAATACTCAAAAAACTAACACGGTAACTCCGCCGGCAACTAGTGGTGATGACGTGGGGGGAGACGATTAAATAATTTTTGCTAGATTTATTTTTTTAGAGACATCAAACCATTTTATTTCCTTGTCACGTTTAAACCAAGTCATTTGACGCTTAGCGTATTTGAAAATTTCTGAATTCAATTTTTTCAACATCTCTTGTTTAGTTATTTGATTTTGTAAATATTGCGAAATATAGCGATATTCTAAACCAAGTTCTTCCATTCGTTTCCAAGAAAGTCCATTTTTATGTAGATTTTTTATTTCAGCCAGCATTCCCTTTTTAATTCTCGATAGTAATCTTTTTTCAATTTTTTGTTTTAAAATTTCGTCTGGCAAATATAAACCAATTTTTACAAATTTATAATTACCACATAGGCAAGACCTATGGGGTGGAACCTTGCCAAGAGTTTTTGCAATTTCGATAGCGCGAATAAGCCGGACTTTATTATTTTGTTCATTTTTATTTTTAATATCTCTCGCTCGATTTTTGTCTAATTTTTTTAATATTTCAAAAAGTTCTTCTTTTGTTTTTTTTGCTAAACTTTTTCTTAATTTTAAACTTGGTGGGACTTCTGGGAAAATTGTTCCATTCACAACTGCGTCAATGTAAAAACCTGTGCCTCCGCAAATTATCGGGACTTTGCATCTTTTTATAATCTCAGCCATGGCGTAGATTGCTTTTTTTTGATATTCAAAAGCGGTGAATTGTTTTTTCGGATTGGCGATATCAAGTAAGTAATGAGGAACGCCCTTCATTTCTTTTTTGGTAATTTTACCGGTACCCAAATCAAGCCCTCTATATACTTGTCTAGAATCAGCAGAAATGACCTCACCACCATATTTTTGAGCTTGTCCTGAGCGTAGTCGAAGGGCAATTTTAACAGCCAAATCACTCTTTCCAGTAGCCGTTTGACCCAATATGACGATTACCTTTGGTTTTTGCATAAAACTAGCATAGCATAAAATATGTAGTATAATAAATACATGAATCTGGAAACTACAGCCACCCCCGAAACCGAACACTAACTAGCTAATAATCCGGCCACGGTAGAACTGTTTAATTATCTGTCCGCGCAATATGGCCAACATTGCCTCACCGGCATGAATGACTGCCCCAACGGATTGCTTGGAAGCGGTGTGCTAACTCCTG
>CAISUD010000038.1 GCA_903888625.1 uncultured bacterium | reverse complement strand
TTTTTTAATATCTTCATCTTTCAAACCAGAACTTGCTTCGATTTTAATTGATTGAGCTTTGCCTGAAGCTTTATCCATCGCTTTAACATTCAAGATACCATTCACATCCACATCAAAAGTCACTTCAACTTGTGGCATACCTCGAGGAGCTGGTGGAATTCCATCTAGAATAAATCTACCTAATGATTTATTATCGCTTGCCATTGGACGCTCTCCTTGAGTAATATGAATTTCTACACTAGTTTGATTGTCGGCAGCAGTCGAAAATGTTTGAGATTTTGAAGATGGAATAGTAGTATTGCGGTCAATCAATTTTGTAGCTACTCCTCCCAAAGTTTCGATACCAAGAGAAAGCGGAATCACATCAAGCAATAACACATCTCGCACATCACCTTGCAAAACTCCAGCCTGCACAGCAGCACCGAGAGCTACAACTTCGTCTGGGTTAATGGAAAGATTTGGTTCTTTGCCAAAAAGATTTTTTACGGCATTTACAATTGCTGGCATTCTTGTCTGGCCACCCACCATAATGATTTCATTAATTTCATTCATTTTGAATGGTGAAGCTTCGAGGGCTCGTTTGGTTATTTCAATTGAACGATCAATGTATTCCTTAGCCAATGATTCCAAAGTTGCTCGAGACATTTTCATTAATAAATGTTTTGGTCCAGTAGCATCGGAAGTAATAAATGGAATATTTATTTCGGTTTCCATGGTAGTAGAAAGTTCATGCTTAGCTTTTTCAGCTGCTTCTTTTAAACGTTGATGCGCTAGTGGATCTTTCCGAACATCAATTCCAGATTCTTTTTTGTATTCTTCCGCAATCCAGGTAATTATTTTTCGATCGATATCACCTCCACCCATATGACTATCGCCATCGGTAGATTTTACTTCGATTACATCATCACCAATTTCAAGCACTGAAACATCAAAGGTTCCACCTCCAAAATCGTAAACCACAATTTTTTCATTTTTCTTTTTGTTGAATCCATAAGCTAGGGCTGCGGCAGTCGGCTCGTTGATGATTCGTTTTACATCAAGGCCAGCAATAAGCCCGGCGTCTTTGGTAGCTTTTCTTTGAGCATCGTTGAAATATGCTGGCACAGTGATAACAGCTTCGGTAATTTTTTCTCCAAGTTTGGCTTCGACATCAGCCTTAATTTTTTGCAATATCATTGCGGAAATTTCTTCTGGACGATAAAATTTATCAGACATTTTAACTTTTGCTCCGCCATCTTCTCCTGCTTCAATTTTAAATGGTGCGGAAGTTTTGTCTTTCTGAACTCCTGGATCGTCAAACCGATGACCCATATATCTTTTAATTTCAGAAATTGTATTTTCTGGGTTAGTGACAGCTTGACGCTTTGCTAAAAGTCCTACAATTCTGTCGCCATTTTTTGCCATGGCTACGACAGATGGAGTCGTGCGATTACCTTCGACATTTTCTATAATTTTCGGTGCACCACCTTCAATGATGGCTACAGCCGAATTTGTTGTTCCTAAATCGATACCTATAATTTTTGACATATATTTTTTTATTTTATTAACTCTCGCATTTTACGAGGCAAGCTTATGATGTTCAATTTTTTTATTTTATTTCCCGACTTCGACTTTCGGGGTTTGTAAACTAATTAATTGACCCTGTTAAAACCTTTTTACCCGTGCCGGTAAAAAGGTATCGTTTTTAATTCCTGTCAAGACCATTTTGTCGGCGCCGACAAAATGGTCCAGTATTCTTTTTATTGATTCTAAATTTTGTTTTATTTGTATAAGCACGTTATCCATATATTTTTTATATTATTTCCCAACTTCGACTTTCGAGGTTTGTAATTAAATTTATAAATTTTCTAATAATTTATTAATTGCATCGACAGAAGTATTTTTTGAAATCTTCATTGCCTCTTTTAAAAGTGCTTCTAGTGGTTCTAAAAAAGAAGGATCTTGTGTTGTATTGATCTGAAGAATAACCTCATTTGGATTTGTTGCCTGAATTGTAAACACATAATTATTACGACGAATTACTGTTGGTTGTCCCGGAAAAACAATACCACCCATTTGCATAGATTGAATAGTTGTCGTAAAAGTTCTTCCTTTATCTTCTTTAATCCAACGTGCTAAATTTATATTTGGAGAAGTCCAAGAAATTTTATTTCCTGTAGTTAATTTTGTAATTTTATTAATTTGTTCTATAATTTTTGTATTGTCCATAATATTTTTATTTGTTATTTACTAATAATTTTTTATCTATATTTGCTTTTAATTTTCCTAAGCTAATTTTTAATTGATTAAATGAACTAAAATATTTATTGAAAATATTATTTGGTATTTCTTTTTCTTCGGGAATAATTGGTTTACTTAATTCATTTGATATAATCAATAAATTATTTTCAACAGCAGAAAGAATTCCTTGATCTATTAAATCCTTTAATAATTCAGTAACATAAAACAAACGACTAGCCATACCATTATATTTCAACTGAATGTCACTTAATAAGCTTTCTTGATCTAAGTCACAAAAAAGACTAATCTCCAAAATATCGTAACCAATTTTTTGAAGTGTTACAATTTCACCTGCTTTTTTCGCAGCCACCTTTGCCCTCCATGCTTGCCAAGCTGCACCAGCTGAAAGAATTAATCCCATATACATGAATACTCTATCAAAAGAAAAATATTCCATACTAAATTTTATAAATTAATTGATAATATCTTTTTATTATATACCCATCCTATAATTTTAACAAGTATTTCGTGACCGCAAAATACTTGTTGATATTATATACATATTTTGTTATAATGCAAGCATGCAAGGTAAAAATATTAAAATTTATCCGCCAACTGGTCGGAAATCAAATATTCAAAAGGCTATTTTAAAGATTTTATCTGAAAAAAATGCTGTTTCGGTGAATGAATTGAATCAGAAAATACAACCCCACCAACCTCCCCTTGTCAGGGGAGGCAAACTGCTAACAAATTTCGGGGTAATGCAAAGTCCCCCTGACAAGGGGGATTTAGGGGGTTATAAAAAATCCTATGCCCTAACCAGATCCCTGAAAGGCTTGCGGGATGCAGGACTGGTGGAGCAAATTTCTTCTGGGCAAAATGAATATGCTAGATTGACCGCGAAAGGAAAAAACAAAATAAATTATTTAAAACTCGAAGGTTCTGATGCACTAGTTTCAAATACTTGGGACGGGTTTTGGCGAATTATAATTTTGGACATTCCAGAAGATAGAAAAAGTGAGCGTGAAGCACTCAGGTATTTACTCAAAAAAGCAAATTTTGTTTGTATAAAAAATACTGTTTGGATCTCCCCTCACCCATATGAAAATTTATTTACTAATATTAAAAAAGATCTCGGGCTTTCTACAGAGATAATGATTTTAGTCACCGACAAATTAGACCCCGAGACGAATCTCGCATTCCTCGAAGCAATAAAAAATTAAGACAAAATGGCACATATACGCCATAGCGTATATGTGCCATTTTGTTTATTTTATAATTTCGTTGTACTCATAAACATTCACACGAGCGGGGCGGATAACTCGGCCTTGCCCTGAGCCAGTCGAAGGGTCGCCCATTTTGTAACCCTTTTGAGTAACTTCAGCTATTGTGTGGTCTTGTTCTTTTTTATTAGTTGTAATCATATCGATAGATTGATGAATGCTTGGATCAAAACTCTCACCTATTTCACCAATTGGTTTCACTCCAAATTCTTCAAAGATTCCATTCATTTGCGCGTGAATATATTCCACGCCTTTACGCCAATTTTCATCTACTTTTTGCCAAGCTTCACTATTGGCAAATGCCATATCAAAACTATCAAGCACATTTAAAAATCGCATTAAAATCCTCTCCCGCATTGCCTCTGAAAAATTGGCTTTTCTATCATCTTCGGCTTTTTTATAATTAATAAAATCAGCTCGCTCTTTTTGCCAGCCAGTCAAATATTCTTCCTTTTCTTTCTGACACGTTTTCAAATCAGCTCTAAATTTCTTTAGAGTTTTCTTTAAATCTTCTTCACCATCGTCGTTGTATTCAAATTCTATTACCTCAGAATCATCTGCTGGCAAAGACTCATTTATAACAGTCTCTATGGGTTCTTCTACTTTATTTTTTTCTTCATCTTTCATATCTTTAATATTATCATAAAATTCTAAATTAAAAAACTCCCGAAGGAGTTTTTTAATTTTTTAACGTTTGGACCACTGTGGAGCTTTACGAGCTTTCTTTAAACCGAATTTTCTTCTTTCTTTGGCTCTTGGATCACGTTTTAAGAAACCTAATGTTTTCAATTTTCCACGAAGTTCTAGATCAGATTCTACTAGTGCCCTGGCAATACCGTGCCGGACAGCTTCAGACTGAGAGTGAATTCCCCCACCTGTGACATGTGCTTCTACACTCCATTTATCGGTTGGTTTGCCCTTAATCATTGGGTCTTGAATCAATTGACGTTGGTCGTCTGTTTTAAAATAATCTTTAGCGTCCTTACCATTCACAGTAAAAGTTGTTTTGGTGGCTTTAAAAATACGAACTCTAGCAGTTGAAGTTTTCCTTCTGCCGACAGCCTCAATATATTTTTCTTTTGTCTTTTTTTCTTTATCCATCCCATTATAAATTTTAATTAATAATCTTTGTCTATTATGTCCCATTTGCTGAATTTATAACGGGACAGGTATAATTTTAATTTTCTATTTTTAAATTTTTCATCATCTCTCGGCGGATTTTATTATCCGGCAACATTTGATAAACTGCCAAACGAATTAATTCTTTAAAACCTTTTTTCTCAACAGTCTCAGTACCTTTCAAGATACGAAGACCGCCTCGGTAACCTGAATATCTTTTATGGACCACTTCATCCAATTTTTTAGGGGTGATTTTTATTTTCGAAGCATTTAAAACTTCTACTGGAAAACCAGAATAAACATTTCGCTCAAAGGAAGCACTCGTTTTGCCCATCAAAGACATAGCTATTTCGGTAGAAACTCTACCCAAGGTCTTACCAGATGCATCTATTATTTTTTTATCTTTCATTTTTTGCATTTTGTTTTATTTTATAAACTTTATAACTTTTACTTTATGAACTCAATTATTGCAATTTTAGCGCCATCAGACTTTCGAACTCCCATTTTTAAAACTCGAGTATAGCCACCCTTTTTATCTAAATATCTAGGAGCAATAACTTCAAAAAGTTTCTTGACTTCTCGTTTTCGGTTGGTGAGTTTAGAAATTATTAATCGGCGATTAGCCAATGTATCAACCTTAGCTTTGGTGACCAACTTTTCTATAAATGGTCGAAGCTCTTTCGCTTTTGGTTCAGTTGTTTTAATTTTCTCTCGAATAATTAAATTCAGAGCCAAAGAATGCATCAAAGCATTTTTTTGATTCTTATTTCTGCCAAATTTTCTTTTTGTATTGTGATGTCGCATAAAATTATTCTTTCAAAGTTAGACCGAATTTAGTAAGTACTTTCTTGATTTCAGTAATTCCTTTTTCTCCAATCCCTTCGACTTCTAATAAATCTTCTCGCTTCTTCCTAGCCAAACCTCCAAGGGTCCGAATATTGGCATTAGTAAGAGCATTCAAGGTTCGAGTTGAAAGATCGAGTGTATCAGTACGAGTCTTTAAAACATCAGTAAAATCATCGGACTTTTTTTCTTCTTCTTTACTATCTTCTTTCCCGGCTTTAGAAGATTTTTTCTCTCCACCTGTTGGTAGATTTATCTCCTCTTCGGGTTCTTTGAAATCAATAATTGCTTTTAATTGATTAATCATTATTTCAATTGAACGAGTCATCGCTTCCCGAGGAGTCAAGGTGCCATCTGTTTCAACAGTCATCCTTAGGCGATTGTGGTTGGTCTTGTCACCAACACGCATGTCTTCTACTTCGTAGGCAACTCGGCGAATTGGAGTGAAAATAGCATCCACTGCAATTGTACCAATATCTACTTTTTCTTTTTGCATCATTTCTTTCGGAATAAAACCCAAGCCTTTTTCGATTTTCATTTCAATATTTAAATTAATTTTACCGGTCACTTCTGCTAAATACAATTCTGGATTTAAAATTTCAACCTGACCACCAACTTTTATATCTTCTGCAGTAACAACTTTTGGACCCTTGATTGAAAGAGTCACGGTTTGAGGTTCATCTGAAAGCATTTTGAAACGAGTCTTTTTGATATTTAAAATTAAAACAATGACATCTTCTTTGATTCCATCCATGGTTGAAAATTCATGCGAAACACCATCAATCTTGATAGAGGTGACACTAGCTCCCGGCAAAGAAGAAAGAATAATTCTTCGTAGTGAATTGCCTAAAGTGTGACCGTATCCAGGATAAAGACCGTCGATTTCAAATACTCCTTTATTCCCTTCTTCTAAAACCACACGAGGTTTGGAAGGCATAATTATTTTATATTCAGACATATATTTTTATATATTTGTCCGCCCTATTGGCGGGAAAATTACTTTTAATAAAACAAAAAAATTAACGACTATAAAATTCAAGCACTGCATTTAAATCTAGGAAGGTTTCGATATTCTTTGGCTTAGCTAAAACCTTTCCTTCCATTTTAGTTGCATCAAAAGATAGCCAGGTGGGAGCAGTGTAATCTTTTACTCGGTCGGCTAGGTTATCAAAAATTTTCTTAGTCTTGGAACCTTCTCTGATTTTAATAATATCACCTATTTTTACTTCATAAGATGGAATAGTAACTTTGTGGTTATTTACAATAAAATGTCCATGTGAAACCATTTGACGAGCAGCTCGACGACTATTACAAAGCCCCATACGATAAATTGCATTGTCGAGTCTAGATTCAAGTGCCTCATAAAATTTCTCAGCAGTACCAGCTCCTTTGATATGAGAAGCTTTTTTAACATAATTTGAAAGTTGGCGTTCGGTCACTCCATAAGAAAAACGAATTTTTTGTTTTTCAATTAATTGAGCACCATATTCAGACAAAGCCTTTGGTCGACGACTACCTGGGCCGAATTTTCCTGAAGCAGTAGAAAACTTAGAAGTCTGACATTTGTCATAAACTCCTGGACCCAATCTTCGGCAAATTTTAAATTTTGGTTTTGATATCATATATTTTTTTAAATTATACTCTTCGTGGTTTCTTTGGTTTTGGACCATTGTGTGGAACTGGGGTCGCATCTTTGATAGAGGTTATTTCCATTCCATAAGCCATAAAAGCTCGAATAGCTGGTTCACGTCCGGAACCAACCCCTCGGACAACGACATCAGCATCTTTGACTCCAAGTGCATTTGCTTTTCCACCGATCACATCTCCAACTTTTGAAGCAGCAAATGGTGTACCCTTTTTTGCTCCTTTGAAACCAAGAGAACCAGCACTGGACCAAAATAAAACATTTCCTAGTTTATCTGAAAAAAGAACTTTAGTATTATTGAAGGTTGCGTCCACACTCAAAATTCCAGAAGTGATTTTCTTCTTTGGAGTTTTTGTCGGTGCAGTTTTTACTTCACCTTCTACTGGCTTTATTTCTGCATCTGCTTCAGTTGTAATTTTTGTTTTTCCCATGACTATGTTTTACTTTCTTTTCTTCTACCAGAGGCCATTGTCTTTCGAACATTACCTCGAACAGTTCGAGAATTTGTTTTTGTCCTTTGACCTCGAACAGGTAACCTTTTCATATGACGAATTCCTCGATAGGTTTTGATATCTTTTAATCTTTTAATATTTCCAGCAATTTCTCTTTTTAAATTTCCTTCAATCTTCATACTTTCAATAATTGCACGAATTTTGTTTTCTTCATCCGGAGTCAAATCTTTAGCTTTTTTGCCATTATCGATATTCACTTGTTTTAAAATTCTGCGAGCAGTCGAAATACCAATACCATATAGACAAGTTAATCCTATCTCTAATCTTTTTTCATTTGGTACTGTGATTCCTAAAATTCTCATTTTATTGTTTTTGTTTATGCTTTGGGTTTGAGCAAATTACTCTTAAATGCCTGTTACGTTTTACCATTTTACAATTATCACAAATTTTTTTTACTGATGCTTTTATTTTCATCCCGTACAAAATAGGACGCGTACGCTTACGCTTTCTTGTCCCTTTTATTA
>CAISUD010000037.1 GCA_903888625.1 uncultured bacterium | reverse complement strand
TTTTATAAAAAATATTAAAACACAAAGAACTATTAAAATTAATACGAATGGCCATGCAACAAATTGTCCACTTTTGCCAATAATTGTTCCAGCAAAAAGACCTATGGCACCTGGTGCAACATAAATTCCAGGCGCAGTCACCTTTTTAGGGGTTAAATTTAAACTTATGCTACCACCACCAACATGAAATAATGCATTACCAATCCCTGCAAAAACTACAGCCAAAATTGGAAAGTATAAAAAAATAAATGCTGAAATACATGTAAAAAAACAACCAATAACTGCAATTGCTCTTGGTGATTTATAATAATCAGTCAAAAACCCAAAAATTATCTGAAGGCCAAAAGCTAAAACACTATATAAAAAAACTAACCCAATAAATTGATTCAAACCACTAATTGTTTTACTAGCAAAAACACTAAAGAGCATTCCAACACAAATAAAATCGACCAACGCATGCGCTGATCCATAAACAAAAAGATTTGCAAAAATATCTTTTATTGGTAATTTTTTATATTCCATTTTTAATAACAGATTTTAATTTTTATATTCAGTTACTTTATTTTTTCTAACTAGTTCAATAATTTTTTGTACCATTATTTTTGGATCGGGATTATTAATTATTTTTGAATTTGGACGATGACCTTTTTCTAAAATCTCTTCAAGCTCGGCCGACATTTCCCAAGGACCTTCAAAAATACCGATTGGTTTATCGTCTTCGAAAGCAATCGTAAATTCATGAATAGTCCCAATTCGTCCACAACCACAAATGACGGCATCCGAAGAACGAGTCAAAAGTAAATCTCTACCAGGATAACCAAAACCAGTATAGACAATCAAATCCATATAATCGATTGGTAATTTATATTCTTCAACGTGTTCTTTTTCAGTAGTTGCTGGAGAAAAACCGATTGAAATACCTCCAACTTCTTTGGCTCCCATCGCTGCCCACATTGGAAAACCAGTAGTAGCCCCGGTGACGAGTACTGCCCCCTGACGAGCAATTTCGCGTCCAAGCTCTTTGGCAAGCTCTAAAGCTCCATTTCCACAGTGGCTAGTTTCAGCTGCACCAGAAACACAGATTTTTATCTGCTGATGCCCGTGTTTTGTATAAGGATTTGATGATAATGCGTCCATAGAATTGTATTATACACAAATTAACAAATAAGTGAAACAATGTCACCTCGATCTGGTACATGAGCTTCGACACCTAAATTATCTCTTAATTTTTGAGCGAGATACATTTCTGATCTTGGCTCACCCATCACCACAAAAACTTTTTTAACTACATCCTGCATTTGGGCGACAAAATTAAGTAATCCATCAGAATCTTTATGACCAGAATAACCAGAAATGGTGACAATATGAGCTCGAATTGAAACTTCTTCCCCAGAAATACGAACAGTTTTAGCTCCTTCTTGAATTAAACGTCCGGGGGTACCAACAGATTGATATCCAGTCAAAAGCAAGGTGTTATTTGGATCTGGTAAATAATGAACTTCATGATGCACTACTCGCCCACCCGAAGACATTCCAGAACCAGCAATAATTACTTTTGGATTTGGTGCTTCATTTATCATTCTTGATTCTTCTGAACGCAATGTTTCGTGTAAGCCTGGGAAATCAAATATATGTTTCTCTTGCGACATTATCTTTTGAGCATTTTCATTAAAATAATTTTTATATTGTTTAAAAATTTCAGTCAAACGGATAGCCAGTGGTGAGTCAAAATAAATCGGCATGACAGGCACTCGATTGCCTTCGACTAAATTGTTAAGCTCAAATAAAAGTTCTTGGGAACGTTCTAGCGAAAAAGTTGGTATAACCAAAGTTCCCTTTCTTTTATAATTATCTTCAATCGTTTCTTCCAAAAATTTTCGGCGATCGTTTCTGGATTCATGATTTCGATCTCCATAAACTGATTCCATAATTAAATAATCAGCATCATTGATTATCTCGGTATCAGGTAGTAAGGGCGAAGGCGAATTGCCAAGGTCCCCGGTAAAAACAATTTTCTTTTTATTATAAATAAATTCTATCATCGCTGAACCCAAAATATGCCCAGCATCTAAAAAAGAAACTTCTAAATTTTCGGTAAGTTGTATTTTTTCATGATATCGGAATCCTTGCCACAAAGAAATAGCAAGCTTGATGTTGTCATCAGAATAAATAGTTTTTAAATCGTATTCTTCATTTTTAGAAAGAATCCCAGCGGTATCTTCGAGCATCGGACTAGCTAAAGCCTTGGTTGGTTCGGTAGAGTAAATTTTCCCCCGGAAACCTTCATGAATTAATTTTGGTACTCTACCTAAATGGTCTTCATGCGCATGAGTCACAAAAAGAATATCTATCCCTTTACAATCGTATGGAAAAGGATCCCAGTTAACATTATCAGCAATTTTATAACCTTGAGTCAGCCCGCAATCTACTAAAATTTTCTTACCATCAATTTCTAAAAGAAAATTGGCTCCGGTTACCGAACCGGTGCCTCCACAAAATGTTATCTTAGCAATTTTATCCATAAATAAATTATACCCTATTTTTTTCTTGAAACCTAGTTTTTTTAAGAGAATAAAGAATAGCAAAAAAACTTCCAGCTAAATCAAAACAAACATCTGAAATTGTATCCAAGGTACTGAAAGGATCTCGAATTGTATAATTATTGAGTAATACTTCAAAAACCTCCCAAGAAATACCAACTATTAATACTCCTAAAATAATTTTTAAAACCAGCTTATAATTGAATTCTTGCCCCCAAAAAAACCACACAAAAACCAAACCAAGCCACAATCCACCCATAAAATGCATCGGCATATCAAACCACCAGATGGATGAATACCAATAAAACTTCATAGCTAAAAAATTTACTAAAAAAATAAAGAGCACCAGTGAACCTACCCGAATTGAAAGCTTTTTTCTTGTCATCCTATCATTATATCAATAATAAATCGTTTTTAAAAGAAAAAATCCGTGCAAAATGAATACAGCACGGAATTCTTCTTAGGACTATCTCCAACATATTACCGTAGCTATAAGCTAAGTGGGTGCCAGATGCGGAAGACCAAGGTCAAACACAATCGAGGCTCCCAAAAAATATTGTTCTAGGTAATAATCAGAAATAACCCTACAATAAGTCTATCAAAACTAAAAATTCCAGCAACTAGACGCCAACTTTTTTTTGTATTTTAGTAATTTTTCTTAAAAAAAATTTTACTCATCAACTCCAAAACGTTTATAGTTATATGTTTTAAAATCTCCAAACCAATGTTTAATTTCATGCTCGGCTTCTTCTGGAGTTTCTGAGCAATGAATAATATTCATCACTGCACGCTTTTCCTTATTGGCTATAGCAGGAGAATCAATAGAAAAATCTCCACGAATAGTACCAACATCTGCTCTGTAAGGCAAAGTATCTCCGGCTAATTTGCGAACAATATCGACAGCATGAGTACCTTGAACAATCATTTTAACCAATGGAGCTGATTTCATATAATCAATAAGCCATTTACGAATTTCTGGACCAATTTTAGAAGTATCAGTAGTCCCGAAATCAGCAAGCATATCATATCCATATTTTTCATATGTAGACTTAGTCTTTTCTCCAAGTCGAGTAATCCATGCTTCGTCTTTTGGATAATGATCATTAAGCTGATCATGTTCCGGCTGGAACATTTCAAGTGCCACAATCTTTAAATCCCTTTGTTCTAAACGCTTTATAACCTCACCGATTAGCCCTTTTCGAACTCCGTCTGGCTTCATCATTACATATGTTTGTTCTTCTTTTGGATGTTTCATATTTTTCTAAATATTAAATAATAATAAACCTATCTTAGCAGATTTTCTCCGAAATTCAAAATTTTAACTATACCCTAATTCTTTTATTCTTCTAACTGCTTTTTTGAAAAAATAAATCCAATGGTCGTAATCTTTTTCTTGATTAAAGGATTCCCAACTATTTAAAATTTCATCGCCAGAACATAGCATAAACTCAAAATCACTTTCGTGTTCTTCTAATTTTGTTTCTTCTCTCTTTAAACTTTTTAAAATAACTAAAACACAAGTCGCGTAAGCTACTCTATTTATTTTTTTATTTCGATTAAAATAATGAACATAAACTTTATCAATTTCCTCAGTATAGAGAAAATCCACCAAACCACTTTCTTCCTGAAGCTCTCGTACACATCCGTCTTTCTCATTTTCTCCTTTATCAAATCCACCACCAAAAAGACACAAAACATTAGTTCTTGGATGTTTATAAACTGCATATTTTTTAGTCTTAGGATCAAAAACTACACAACATCCCCCATCTCGCCTTTCTTCATTCTCTCTTTTAATACCAAATTCTAAAATTTTTTCTTCTTTCATAAAACTATATTACCACAAAAAAAGTAAATAGTAATATTTTAATCAAAACTTAAAATATCTAGTTATTTAAAACTACAAATATTTAAAAATTTAAAACTAAATCATTTATTGAAAAATTTAAAAATTTAATCATTTCCATAAAAACGTTTATAAACATCTGGTGCATTTTTGCGAAGAATTTCTTTCATTGGGTCATCTTTTTCTAAATGTTTATACTGAGTACCTGGATTCGCTCCTTTCTTTACTTTCTCCGCAAAACTTTGAACCAACCTAGAACATTCGGAGGCCAAATTATTTAAATATTTAAATTTTTCAATGTTTAAATATCCAGCATCGAGTGCTACATAAAGTTGAGCTCGTACTTCTCCGGCTGAACCTTTAGCAATATAAAGATAATTTAAAAACTCCTGCTTTGTTCCCCTTTCAAAACCCTCAGCGATATTAGAAAGAACTGAAACACTGGCTCTGGTAATTTGATTCTTAAAACCATAATCATTACAATTCCTAAATTCTTTATAAATATTTTTTGTTAATTCTCGAGCTTTTGAAAAACAAATTAGGTCTTCAAATTTTGAAATTGTTGCCATAAATTTTATTTAAAAATATAAAAATGTAAAGATTTAAATATTAAATTTTTAAATACTTGAATGTTTATATTTAACTATTTTGCCTTTCATATTTAGCCATGATTTCACCTTCGATTTCATCACGGTCTCGGCCGTATTTGAGATATGAAAGTTCTTTCAAACTCTCTACAATTTCCATATTCCCTTTTTCGGGCAACAAACTCCAGTGAGAAGTCATACTAAAAGGTTTCGTCGGTGTTCCATTGACCAACATCGTGACATAAGAATTAAAATTATCTAATTTCATAATATCAGAAGCGGTGAAAATCGGTTTGAATTTTTGTTCAACAAAATTTGCATCTTCAGAACTAACTCGATACACCGCCATCGAACCAACGTTTCCAAAAACAGCATTCTTGATATTTTCTTCAAGCTGAGAAATATATTGGTGGGCAATTGTGAGTGACAAACGATATTTTCGAGCCTCAGATAAAATGGAAGCAATCGAATCAGTAGTGACATTTTGGAATTCATCGATATATAAATAAAAATCATTCATTGGTTTACCAAACATATCTACTCGTGAAAGTGCTGCCATTTGGATTTTACCTACCAACACAAGACCAATCAAATTGGCATTGATATCTCCAAGTCTCCCTTTGGAAAGATTCACGAGTAAGATTTTTTTCTCATCCATGATTTTGCGAAAATTAAAAACTGAATGTTCTTGTAAAACTACTGGACGCATGATGTCATTACTAATAAAATTATCAAATTTAGAAGTAATATAAGGCACGAAGTTTGCAAGCGATTGTTCCCCAGTTGTTTGTTCAGCTGAGACCCAAAATTGCTTAATAATTGGATTTTTACATTTAGCTAATTTCATATCTCGAAATTCTTTATCCGCTAGGACTCTCGAAATCTCAAGTAAAGTACAACCAGATTCTGGATCTTCCATGATAAGAAAAGCTGAGTTTTTAAAATATTGTTCGAACATCGGACCACCGGAAGCTTTCATATCAAAGAGTTTATTAAAAATCCCCATGAGTTCATTTACCACGAAAGTTTTCTGTTCTGGATATTTTGGATCAAATTCAAGCATATTGAGACCCATTGGCCGAGCCGTATAAGCAGGATCAAAATAAATGACATCATCAATCCGTTCTTTTGGCACATAACTCAAAATCTCTTGCACATCGCTACCGTGCGGATCAATAAAACAACAACCATCACCGTTTCTGATATCTTGAGCAATCATATTTTTTAAAATTGTAGTTTTACCAGTACCAGTCTGCCCAATGACATACATGTGACGCATGCGATCTTCTTTGCTCATATGAATTTCAGTAATTTTACCTCGATAATCATTTACTCCAAGTAAAATTCCATCTTTCCCCATTTCAACAGGGGCTGGAGCAATACCGGATCTGGCTTCTTTAAGTTGGGGTTGACTTGAAACTCCAATTGGAAAATGAAAAACCGAAGAAAGTTCTTTCAAATTCATCGGCATTATTTCATCATCTGAAAAAGATCGATAAGAAAAATCATGGAAAAGTTTTTTTAAACTACTACCAGCAACTTTTTTGAAAATAATCGAATTACTAGCTGCTTCAGAAAACTGATTAAATGAAGACTCAATTTCTCGAATAATTGCCTCAGCACGTTCCTTATTTTCAGCTGATGCGACTACCCGAATATTAGTTTTCATAATAGTGCTTTTAATTTTATTACCGATTTTTTCAGCTGCTCCCTCGTCTACTGAACGACGACCTTTCATATATTTTTCTTTTTTTTCATCTTCATCTTTCTTTTTATCAATAAATAATTCTTTTGCTGCTTTCAAAAAAGCTTTGTTGAATTTATAAAAATTATCGGCAGCATGTTTAATAGAATAGCCATCTTTCACATCGTCTAAGATCATATGAAATTGATCCATATATTTATCCCCTGCTGGAGCAATTATAATTTGGATAGCTGCTCCTTCACCTTCAGTTTTCAATTTAGAAAAAACATTCAAAATCATATTCATTGGATCATGTTCAATATTGTCATATGTTTTGATTGGCAAGACTGCTCGTTCAGAAAATTCTCCATAGGCTCCGGCTGAAGCACCTTTTTCATTAAAAATATTATAGTCATCTGGAATTTCTCGAATTTTAGCATCTTGGTAAAAACCCAAAACTTGTTTTTCAAAAAGTGAAATATGTTTATTGGGAACTGCCGAGTAAACTACAACTTGATCCGTCTGGCTATCTAAAGCCACTTCGAGTGTAAAATAATTTTCTCTCTCATTATTTTTCCCTTCTCCGATAGATTGCATGCCAGCATAAAACTGCTCCATCGCACTGATAAATTCTTTAAAACCTTTTTGTTTTTCACTTTCATCTTGGGCTGGTGGTAAAGTAACTTCAAAAAGAGTCATATTTAAAGATTTATAAAGTGGGGTACCTTCTTTGAGGCCAGGTAAAATTTTACCAGTTCTTAAGTACTGCACAAGCAAACGACAAAAATCGTCATCGATATGTGGGTTGTTCATAGCTTCCACTATCGATAAAGCATTTTTAATACCTTCGGTTAAAATAATTCCCAAAAGTTCTTCCATGACTTTATCGTGAGCTTCTGGTTTTAATTTAAGCACAATGGCATCTGTTTTTTCTTTATCTAAAATTGCTTCCGGGTGAATTGCTTTCTCAATGGGGACTTCTTTGTATTTAGCAACGACTTCCGTAGCTGCTTTTTCTCCAGCATTTTCAAAGTGACCTTTATCAATCAACTCTTGCTCTCTTTTTGCTACATGGGCACGCAAATAATCGAGCTCTTCCTCAGAGTTTTTAAATTGTGGCATCTCCTTTAAAAATGACCCTTCCATATTTTTATTATAGCATAATTAATTAGCAGTTAATATTTCTGGATCTCCATCAGTAATTAAAATAGTATGTTCAAAATGAGCACTTTTTTTACGATCAGCGGTACGAAACGTCCACCCATCTTTTTCTAAAACTACATTTTTTGTGCCATTATTCAACATTGGTTCAATAGCTATGATCATCCCCTTTACAAGCTTGGCTCCAGTCCCTGCTTTGCCAAAATTTGGAATATATGGATCTTCATGAATTTCACACCCAACTCCATGCCCAGCCAAGACTTCCACAATGCCATATCGATATGGACGCACAAAACTCTCTATAGCATGACCAATATCTCCAATCCTATTTCCTACTCGAGCAACCCCTATCCCCACCTCTAACGCCCTATGTGTCGTTTCTAGAAGCTTTTTTGCACCGTTACTTATCTCGCCCACTCCTACAGTCACAGCCATATCAGTATATAAACCTTTGTGTCGTAACCCTAAATCAAGTGAAACAATATCTCCCTCTTTTAAAATTTTATTTTTATTTGGAATTCCGTGGACAACTTCTTCATTAACTGAAACGCAAAGTGATGCTGGATATGGAGTGTCGGCACCATCTGGTTTGTAATTTAAAAAAGCTGGGTAGTCACCACCATCCTTAATTAATTTTTCTGCATATTTATCTAGTTCCCAAGTTGAAATCCCAGGCTTCACCATTTGACTAACTTTCTCTAAAACATCTGCTAAACGTTTCCCCCCTTCGCGAATAATTTCTATCTCTTCTTTTGTTTTGATGATGATTGACATAATTTATTTTATCACCGTCCCTAAAAACTTTTCGCCATTTAAATAATGAGTTAAATTGTCGATAGGTTTGCCATTCATAATAACTACTTCTATCCCCATTTCTTCTGCCTCCTTTGAAGCAATTGGATCAAAAGGAGAATTCAATCCTGGATTCCATTCACTCGGAATTAATTTTCTGTATTCTGCCCAAGATATTTCTTCAATTTTTTTAGCATTCGGATTTTTCTTCGGATCAGAATCATAAACATAATCTGTATTTGATAAATTAATTATTTTCTTTGCTCCGACATTTTTCGCCGCCAGCACTGCATCCCAATCTGTACTTTGACCTGGTTCATAAGCTGAGCCGACAACTATCGGTTTGCCAAAATCGAATTGCTCAGATAAATTTTTTATCACTTTATTTTCAGTCTTGTCTTCAAAAATTACTCTCAATAATTGAGCATTTAATCGAAGTGAAGCAATTCCTATCCAATCGAGATCCTCACTGGAAGGCGAAGAAATTTCTTTAGCAACATCTTGATATCGACGACATAATTTCCCTCCACCAGTAATTATCACAAATTTTTTACCCAAAGCCACGTGAGAAAGAATCAAAGCCTTGAAAGCTTTCAAAAAATCTACATCAATTTGGTCAGGAATAATTAGCGAACCACCAAGTGAAATTACAATTGTATCCATAATTAGTTGCTAGATGCTAGTTTCTAGAAGCTAGACACTAAAACCTAATTTATTAATAATATCTTTATGCACATCTTCGATAGATTGCTCGCCATTTATGGTAAAAATTTCATAACCATCTTTATCCTTAAAATAGTTCATCGACGGAATGACATTGTTTTTGTATTCATTAAATCTCATTCGTAAACCTTCTTCTGTATCATCTACCCTACCCCGCAATAAATTTCTTTTCATAGCTTCGGCCTCAGAAAGTTCAATGTAAATTATTTTAACATTTTCCCTTTTGAAAAATTTCATCATCCGTTCGAAATCTTTTGATTGTCCGACTGTCCGAGGATAACCATCAGCAAAAAGATGGGTTTTTTCTTTCAATGAATTTATTAAAACATTCATAAAAATACTGGTTGTCAAAAGGTCAGGCAGTAGAGCTCCATTTTCCATGGCATCTTTTACCAAAGAGCCCGCATAAACTCCAGAACTGGTTAATTCACGATATAAGGCACCTGTGGATATGTTGATTTGCTCGTTATCGTCTTTGCTTTTAAGATAATCCACTAATAAACCTACTTGGGTACCTTTCCCCGAGCCAACTTGTCCATAAAATATAAAAGTTTGTGTTTGCATCTACTAACAATACAAAATTTGAGCTTAAAAATCAATCACGAATCCAAAGAACCTCACCCTGCCTGACGGTAGGCAGGCCTGCCCTCTCCTTAATAAGGAGAGGGTGAAAATACAAAAATGTGTTATAATCTTTTAATGAAAAAACTTGGATTTAATATTGTTTTACTTGGGATGATAGCATCTGGCAAAGAAACGCAGGCTAATATTTTAAAAAAGAAATATGCACTTAAATTTGTAGAAACTGGTGTATATTCCAGAAAACTATTAAAAGAAAAAAGTCCAAATGGTGATTGGGCTAGACACACGACTGGAAAAGGTGGCCCGTTGCCTGTTCCCCTAATGAAAGAATTTTTAACAAAAGAAATAAACAATAAACCAAAAAACAAAAACCTCCTTTTTTTAGGAGGCAGACTTAAACCAGAGGCACAATTACTGAAAAAAATGTTAGCAGAAAAAAAAGAAGACTTTTTAGCTTTTTATATCACTCTTCCGGACAAAGAAGTCTACAAACGCTCTCTAGCAAGAAGCAAAGGAAATATGAAAGCTATCTATAAAATTCTTGATACTAAAAAAATTATTGCCACTCGTATAAAATGGCACAAAGATCAAGTTGGTAAAACTGTGAAATATTACCAAGGATTAGGAAAAATTAAAATAATAAACGGCAATCAGCCAATCAAAAATGTCACTAAAGATATTCTAAGGGAAATTAAGGAATATAAAAAGTGGAGAGAAAAATAAAACTTCTTAAAAAATTTAATCACATTCTACCAGTTCCACTTCTATCTTTATTGTCAAAACCTGGAAAATGTTCATTGGAATTTTGTGGACTTGTTTTAAATTTTTGTTGCAATTTAATATGAATACGTTGTTTAAACGAACGAATATCTTTTTCACTTAAACTATTCTCATGTGAAACAAAAAAAATCAATTACCCCGCGGCAAGCCGACGGGGTATGACCGGAGGCCTGAGCTAGAGTAGCTTAAGTTGATAAGTGGTGTCGTCCATCGTCTTTCCTTGATTGGCGACATATCGTTCGACCGATTTCCAATCTCCCCGCTCTGA
>CAISUD010000036.1 GCA_903888625.1 uncultured bacterium | reverse complement strand
TTGATTATCCGTCAGTGGTATTTTGCTCAATAAGTTATTGTCGCTATCATAATTTGCTATTTCAAAATTACCATCACTATTTATTTTTTCTTCAGTTCGACTACCATCTGAATTTGGAAGACTAAGAACGTTAGTGGGAGTATCACTGGTTGGAGTAATAACACTTGTAGACTCACGAATGGTGCGTTCAATAATACTAGAAACAAATTGTCCTTCGTTATTTACAGTGGCTATCACTTCATTTTTTACTTTTACTCTTTGAATTAAAACAAAAAAACTAGAAATTGCCAAAACAATAATCGAAACCATACTAATGTAAAGTAATATTTCGATTAAAGTAAACGCTTTATTATTTTGTTTTGTATTTTCTTTCATTGATAATTCGTAATTGATAATTTTTAATTTATTTTATTCTCCGCAAGTAGTCCCCGTCGGTGGTATACCATCTTGCTGGTCATCGCCATTACTATCTAAACAATAATACGAACCTTGATACTCTACATAAAAAGCATAAGCATCTACTGTAACATTTTCCATTAATTCACTACCTGTAAAACCTAAATCAACTTCAGAAACTTGATCTTGATCAAAAGCTCCAACATAAGTTCCATTTTGGCTATAAAAATCTTCAACATAACTTTTTATTTCATTCAATAAATAATCTATCGAACTTGAAACACCCATACCATTTTGCCAATTATTCATTCTGGTACCTAATCTTAAAATTAGACTATAAGAACTAGAAAAATCTCCATTAGGTGATACCCAAACACTTACATCCCTACCATCTACTGGCACATCTCGATAAGGTCTAAATACAATCCCACGATATAGTCCTGAACTAGAATCATAATAATCACTGGGGTTAACAAAATTACTATCGATTAAATTCCAGTTTCCATCTGAATCTTTTCTTAACCCGCAAGGATCATTACAATGTGGGGCAGAATCTGAAAAAACTTGATCGCGGATACTGCGAACTATTTCCAAAGTGCTTTCAGCTAAAGCCACCGCTTGGTTTTTTTGACTGGCGTTCACTTGGGCTTGTTCGGCATATAAAATTGCAGAAATCGAACCCATCACTACGAGAGCAAAAATAGAAATAGCTAAAAGAATTTCAATTAAAGAGAAGCCATTATTATTTTTTGTTTTATTTTTTTGCATAAACTATTGTAAATGATACATTACATTGAAATAACTATTGCCTCCGGAAGTACTAATAAATGCAGCGTGCGGGACATCGTTTAAATTTTTTACAGGGAAAATACTATCAGGATAATAACTTTCTTTATAAACAGGGCCGTCGGAAAACCCTGGCATGCCAACAGTGACCCAATTAGTTCCATTAAATTTTTTCATTGTGGTTTTGTTACTATTACCAGCATCTGCATATGTCGCATATAAAGTATTATTTGAATCGAAAGAAAGAACCGGTAATGCCGTGCCAAAAGTTCCCGAGCTACCAATATTGACCCAAGAAGAGCCATCAAATTGTTTGACAGTTCCGGCATACACTCCATACAAAACATCACTTGAATCAATGTAAAGTTTAGTTGGTGCTCCAACTGGACCAACTATCACCCAATTACTACCATCAAACTTTTTAATAATTTCTTGGATAGTTCCTAAATAATAATCATTATATGCAACATATGGCGTATTATTAGAATCAAAAACAAAAGAATCTGGTGATGCTTTTCCAATTGAAAACCCTGGCATGCCAACACTTACCCAAACTGAACCATCAAATTTTAGAACTGATAATTTACCAGAACTTCCACCATAATAAGATCCGTCAGCAAAATACAAAATATTCCCGGCACTAATTTTAAAAATAGGCCACCCTGTAGTGTTACTAGAAATACCTGAAATATTACCTACATTTATCCAAGAAGTGCCGTTAAATTTTTCAACTACAGTCTGAGTATTATCCATATACTCTGCATACAAAACATTATTTGAATCGAAAGCAATTGACACATAACTGGCTCTTGCTTGTGAAATTACAGAATTTCCAACACCCACCCAAGATGTGCCATTTGACTTTAATACTGTTGCTTTGTATCCATTATTTGTATCAACTTTTATCATATATGGAATATCATTATCATCAAAAATAATTTTGCACATATCACTATCGCAATTTTCTACATATCTGTAAGAACCGGTAAAATAATAAAGTGCTGGTATTTTTAATACACTCACCCAATCTGAAAAATTAGCAGTGACAGAAATATTATTTTGAACGTTGGTATCAATTCGTGGGTTTTGTGTAGAACCATCGCTCCAATTTACAAAAGCATAACCTGAATTTGGAACTGCGGTAACTGCAGTTCCGTTATTACCAACCAAAACTGTTTGCGATGTTGTTCCAGTTATTGAACCATAAGAACCCGCAATGTAAGTAAGATTATATTGTCTATCAAAATTAGCAGTGACATTAATATTACTTTGAACATTAGTATCAGTTCTTGGATTTTGGGTTGAACCATCACTCCAATTTATAAAACTAAAACCTGAATTAGGCACAGCGGTCACTGCAGAACCACTACCTCCATAATTTACTGTTTGCGAGTTTGTTCCAGTTATTGAACCATGTGGTCCAGCTAAATAATTCAATGTATGTTGTTCTATCGTAAAATTAGCCACTACTGAAATATTACCAATAACATTCGTATCCGTTCTTGGATTTTGGGTAGAACCATCACTCCAACTGGTGAAATAATGTCCTGCATCAGGCACTGCAGTAACCGTTGTGCCACTACCATTATACATTACCATTTGAGATAAATTTCCAGTGACAGTTCCACCATCACCTGCGCCATAAATAAGATTATAAGTATTGTTATAAAAACTAATTTGCCCCATTTTGTTGATGGTGATAGTATCAGAAATTCCTTGTTCGGAAGTCAAAATAATTGTATCGATATCATTTGGAATATTTGGAATTCCTGTGCCTTCTTCAAATGAAACATTCTTGACCGAATCATTAGATAAAACTCCAGGGTCATCTAAAGTACCACTAATAATAACAGAAGAAGGTATTTCATATGAATCTTCCGTGCTCGAATCTGTATGTAAATAAACAAAACTACCTTCACTTGAATGTTTTATTAAAACTGCCCAGCTTGAATCTTCTTTCCCTTCCCTGGCATAAGTATAAGCTTTGTATAAATCAGATTCTAAATTGTGCGCTGAAATAGATAAATTACTTTGAGTAAAAACAGTCTGTGAAATAGGCACAATAGTTGCCGACAAAATCGTGATAATAGCTACCACTAAAAGTAATTCTAAAAGAGTAAAGCCCCTGCTACTATAATCCGCAGAATAGCTTTTTTTATTTTTTAATAAAAATTCTTTTAACAAATTCATAATTTTATCGCACTATTGAAACACCAATTAACCCAATATTTATATTATATCTTATACTGCAGATTAAGAACATAGCTGAATTATCTTCCCTTTCTTTTTCTAATTAAATTCATTTCATATCTTTGTATTGCATCAAGTGATGTTTTCCAATTTCTGCCTTCTTTAACCCCTGCAACTTTACCCGTACGAACGAGAAGCCCTAAATACTCCGCATCATATTTTGTTTGTGGAGCAATTTTTGATAAAGAAAGTAGCGTATTTTCTTTAGTAGAATTTTTTACTGCTTTTATGTATAAATCCAAGGAACGTTCGACTGCTTGAGAAATAAATAAAATTAAATCTTCTGTTTTTCCTTTATCTGCTTTCTGTAGTGCTTTATAATATTTTGCTCTATCATTTTTAAGTATTACCACAATTGGATAACCTTGTTTCATTAAAATAATATTCAAAATGAGTCTACTTACCCTGCCATTGCCATCACCAAATGGATGAATATACACAAAACGGTGTTTAAATTCTGTCGCCAAAGTAATAATATCTAACTTATTTTTATTTTTTTTATACCAATCCAATAAATCTTTCATTCTATGAGATACTTCAAATGCAGGTGGTGGAGTATGTTTGCTTCCAGTTATCCGAACATCATAAGTACGATATGAACCAGCTTCTACTCCGTCAATATTCTGCACGACTAAACTATGTAAATTTCGAATCAACATTTCAGAAAGTGGAATATTTTTTTTGCTATCTACTACGTCATATAAATATTCAATCGCACGGGCTTGATTTTTTACTTCCAAATGGTCTTTGAGTGATTTGCCTTTAACTGTAATACCTTGCTGTAAAACAAGCATTGTCTCTCGCAGAGTAAGAGTATTCCCTTCTA
Source organism: uncultured bacterium (assembly GCA_903888625.1). GTDB lineage: Bacteria > Patescibacteriota > Minisyncoccia > Phycocordibacterales > UBA9973 > UBA9973. The sequence continues at coordinate 15,819 of CAISUD010000036.1, read as the reverse complement.
TTGCATTGGAATTGTAATTCATTTCAATAGAAAATTGCTCACGAAGCTTATTTACTAAATATAGCGGAAAGGGTCGTGCTTTTTTTAGCACAACTAATTTATCTTCTATTCTTTTTAAAATAAGGGTGTTTTTCATGGTTCTATTATATCACCATGACCCTGAGTTTATCGAATGGGTCATAAAATTCTATATTATCGCTAATATCGGATAACTTCATTTAGTATACTATCCGATACTAAGAAAAACAAGAGTTCATAACTTTTACCGCACCGTTGAAATATCAATTGCCCCAGTTCCACTTGCTTCATCCCAATTTGTTTGTTCGGCACACATAGCCCCTACATGGATTAAATGAGTATTTTGATCTTGATAAATAAGATATGCAGAGCCTCGTCTACTATCAGGATTATTAATAGTTGGAAGGGGTAATTTGTCAGTTTCGTCAACTCCTTGTCCTGTCCCATTTTCGCTAGCAAAACAGTTATAAAAAGTACCATTTATTATTAATCCAGAATCAGAAGCGTTAGGTAGTGGATCTGCTGGAATTGAAGTTAAGTATGTAGCATTTCTTGTTAAGTCAGATAAATCAACCGCTCCACCACCGTTAATTTGGTCTGTGCAATCTAAACTTGTACTACCAGTTGTATCACTAGGGTCTGTTAAACATATTTCATGTAGATTCCCACCGTCATATCCGTCGCTCACTGGAATCGGATGTCCACTAGTAGCCCCTGGTAATTGCCCGTTGTGATCAAGAGAATATTGATAAACAGCATTTACGATAGCATCGATAGCCAGTCTTCTTTGAGAATTTCTGGTATCCCCGAGTTGTTTATTTGGATTAATAGCGAGAATTATAATTCCAGCTAAAATTGCGATAGCGGCTACGACTAACAATATTTCGAGAAGAGTGAAACCTTTCGAGTTCCTCAAGGCAAGCCTTTGATTTTTTTTTATTTTAAATACTTTTTGCATAACTTAATATATTTTTACTTCTAATAATTAGAACTTTAATTTATCCATTGCCTCCCATGTTTTCTCCCCCACCACTCCATCAGCTTTCAAGTTGTGAGCTTTTTGAAAAAGAACAACTGCTCTTTTTGTTTTTGGTCCAAAAGTTGAAATTAAATCTTTTTTTGTTAATAAATATTTTTTAGCATTTAAATATTTCTGTAAAGCAAGAACATCTAGACCTTTCATTCCTTGTTTTAAAATTCTAGAAATGGAAGTTACTGGAATATTTGTTTTTGTAATATAAGTTACTGTTGAATTTTTTGCATATTCACATAGAGATGATTTACTTGCCACAAAAGATTTAAAATTTAGGGCTTTTGGATCAGAACAACCATAAAGGTACCCACCAGAAGTATTTGGTTTTGATTTTACTAATACTGTTCTAGTAACTTCTTCAGCTGGATTGTTTGAAGAGTCTGAAACATTATAAGTAACTGTATATGTACCTAAAATATTTGTATCTACATTATTAATAGTAACAATATGGGAAGTAAGATTACCATCCACATCATCAAGAGCTGTGGCTCCTAGATCTAAATAAGTACTACCTACATAAAGAGACACGTTAGAAGAACCAAGAAGTGTAATAATTGGCAGACTTGTATCTATCACATTCACTGTTCTAGTAACTTGTATTGCAGAATTATTTGAAGCATCGGAAACATTATAAGTTATAGTGTAAGTACCAAGTACATTGGTATTTACATTATTTACAGTTATAATATTAGCTGTGATATTTCCATCTAAGTCATCGGAAGCTGTAGCTCCAGCATCAGTGTAGGTATCACCTTTACTTACTGAAACAGATGAAGAACCTTGTAGGGTGATTGTTGGGGAAACACTGTCTTTGATGCGAATGGAGTCAAGAGCATTACTCGAACCATCGTAAGCAGCAACATAAATATAATCACCAGAAATATCAACACCTCGTGACCTGATTAATTTTGCGCCATTAGTTCCATTAATAATTGAAGAAAAATGTGTGGGACTAGTTGGACTAGAAATATCTACAACTTCCAAACCATTACCGCCAGATGAACCGATGTATGCATAATTATCAGAAATAGAAATACCAAAAGGATTATTTAAAATTGCTCCGTTGACACCATCAGAAAGTGAACTAGCATGTGTAGGATGAGTTGGATCTGAAATATTAACTACCTCCAAATTATTTCCAGTCCAAGAAGTAACATAGGCATAATTTCCAGAAATAGCTATATATCTTGGTCCATTAAGTAAAGCACCTCCAGCACCATTAGCCAGTGAACCAGCATGAGTAGGATGGGTTGGATCTGAAATATTAACTACTTCTAATGCGTTAGAACCAGAAGAAGCAATGTACGCATAATTTCCAGAAAGAGTTATCCCCCAAGGCTGACTAAGCAGAGCACCGGAACCATTTGCAAGAGTAGCTACGTGTACCGGCAATACAGGATTTGAAATATCTTCCACTTCTAAAGCATTATTGCCAAAGCCAGTTATAAAAGCATAATTTCCTCTAATCGCTATACCGTAAGCTCCACTTAAATAATCTCCATTTAAAAAAGCAGCGACATGCGTGGGATGAGCTGGGTCAGATATATCGATAACTTCTACAGCGCCAATTCCCACATTAATCGCCGCCGAAACTATATAGCCATAATGACCATTAAAGGCAATATCCATTGGACTATATAATTGGGCCCCGCCATAGCGGAGAACTAACGAACCAGCTTCGGTTGGATGGGCAGGATCTAATTCATCAATTACCTGTAAGGCATTACTGTTGGCCGCCAAAACATAAGCATAACGATTATTTAGCATTTTAACCGATCGCGGATTACCTAAATATATTGATGGTACAAGGGCACTAGTATGGACTGGCGCCACTGGATTAGAAACATTTATAACTTCAATGGCATTGCTAGCTGAAACCGCTACATAAGCATTACCTCCAGTCACATATATACCCCGAGGACGGGTCAATAAGGCTCCCCCGTCACCATCAGAAATTAGACCGGTTAAGGCTGGATGAGCTGGGTCGGAAATATTAATTACATTAACAGCGTTGCTGTTATAACAAGAAACATAAGCATAATTTCCGGATACAAAAACTTCAGAAGTGGTTAATAGCTTGGCTCCGCCAGCTCCATCCAATAATGAGCCCGCGTGAACCGGATGCGCGGGATCAGAAATATTAACTATTTCCAAAGCATTGCTGCCCCAAGCAGTTATGTAGGCAAAATTTCCTTGGATCGAAATCCCATTAGCATGAGCTAATTTAGCTCCACCAACTCCATTCGCTAATGAGCCCGCGTGAACCGGATGAGCTGGATCAGAAATGTTAACAACCTCTAAGGCATTATTACCATAAGCAGTGACATAAGCATAATTTCCGGAAACAGCCACTTGTTCCGGAGTGCTTAACAGAGCTCCACCGACTCCGGTCGCTAATGAGCCCGCGTGAACCGGGTGAGTCGGATCAGAAACATTAACTATTTCTAAGGCATTACCATTAGTTGAAGGAATATAAACATAATTACCGGAAACAAAAATTCCTAAAGCGAAATTAATATTGGCCCCACCATCTCCATTTAATAGCGATCCGGCATGAACCGGATGCGTAGGATCGGCTATATCAACTACCTCTAATATATTACCCTGAGTAGCCGAAGAAGTATTATCAGTATTAGTAATAGTATATAAATAATGACCAGAAATGGCTGACATTTTCATACCTTTTAATCTAGCACCACCGACACCATCACTTAAATATCCAGCCTGCACTAAATGAGCGGGGTCAGAAATATCAGCCACTTCTAAGGTGTCAGTGATATTAGAACCAAAATAAGCATAGTGGCCGGAAACATTCATAAATTCCGGAAAAGCGACAATCGGATTAAATTCATTATTACTAATTTCACCAACAAACCTAGGTTGGATATAACCAACAGCTAAAGCATTTTTACTAATGAATAAATTCACCATCAAAATGCAAAAAGTGGCGGTTATAAAAATAGTAATTTTTTTATATTTTAATATTTTTTTCATATTTTTACTTTTAATGATTCAAATTCCCAACCAAACTATACACTGGCAAAATAACTGCGAGAGCTACCAGCACGACACCAAACCAAACGAGAACGAGGAGAATTGGCTCAAGAGCAACTGCTAAATTTTTACTAGTGATTTCCGTGCGAGCTTCGTAAGTTGCCCCAATTTGAATAAAAACTTCTGAAAGATGTGCTGACTGTTCACCGGTCACAATCATTCGCTGGATCGAAGCTGGTAACAATAAACTAATGTTTTCATAATCTTTGAAACTTTCTTCAAAAGATTTTCCTTCGTCAATATTTTTGTAAAGATAATCATAAAACTTTTGATAATATGGTGAAAAAGTTGATTCTTTTACAGAGAGCAAGGCTTCAAGTGGTGGCAATCCGGCTTTGGTTAATGTCCCAAACAAATATCCAAAACGAGCAATTTCTAATTCTTTAATTAATTTTGAAATCCCTGGCAAAGAAAAAACTAAACCCTGCCCAATGAAACTTGTTTTTTTATTATAAAACAAAAAATAAATTACTAAGAAAATAAAAACTACAAAAACAGGCACAGCGATAGAACCATACTGACTCAAAAATATTCCAATATCAATGAAAATTTTAGTGATTAGAGGAAGCTTCACTTGTAATTGAGAAAATACCGTGGCTAATTTTGGTAAGACAAACCAAGCTACTCCGATACCGACGATAAAAGTAACAGTGAGGACTAATACAGGATATAGTAGTGCCGACTGCAATCTCGATTTGAAAACTTTATTCTTAGCATCTTGCTCAGCAATCACATGTAAATTTTGAGACAAAGTTCCAGAATCTTCACCACTACGAATCAGCGATATAGCATGCGGAGTAAAAACTCCAGTTTCGGCAAAAGCATTGGCAAGAGAAAAACCATTTTCAATATTTTCTCTTGCCTCAACAAGAATTCCTCGCATGAAACTTTTCTCTGGCAATTCGAGTTCGATAGCTCGTAATGAATCCGCGATTGGCATTCCAGAAGAAACTAAAAAACTCAAACTTTCAATGACTGATTCTTTACCATGCGAAAAACCTAAATATATTTGTAATTTTCTTTTAAAATTTTTTTTATTAAAATTCATAAAATTTAATCCTTAGATGGTTCAGCTACGCGGAGTAATTCTTCAATCGTCGTTATGCCATTTTTTACTTTATCAATTCCATCTTCAAATAAATCTTCAGTGCCAGCTTTTCGAGCCACTTCCCAAATTTGTCCACTAGCTGGGTTACTCAAAATCAATTCTTGAATTTCTGAAGTAATTTTTATAAACTCAAAAATTCCAGTTCGTCCAGTAAAACCAGTGAAATTACATTCTTCACAACCCTTACCTTCATATAGTGTAACTTCTCCATTTCCAAAGAATTTTTCTGCTTGTTTAAATTTCTTTTGTAAATCAACACTTGAAAGAGTAATACTATGTCGGCAATGTAAACAAATTCTTCGAACTAATCTTTGAGCAATAATTAATTCCAAAGTTGAAGCAAGTAAAAATGGTTCAATCCCCATATCGAGTAATCTAGGAATAGCCGTCGCTGCATCGTTGGCATGGAAAGTTGATAATAGTAAGTGCCCAGTCAAAGCAGCATTAACTGCAATTTCGGCTGTTTCTTGGTCACGAATTTCACCGACTAAAACAATGTCCGGATCTTGTCGAACAATCGAACGAAGTCCTTTAGCAAAAGTTAAATCAGTCGCTTGATTTACTTGAACTTGGTTTACTCCAGTAATTCGATATTCGACTGGATCTTCAATAGTTGTGATATTTACTTTTGGAGTATTGAGCGATCGGACAAGAGCATACAGGGTTGTAGTTTTACCAGAACCAGTAGGCCCAGTAACTAAAATCATACCAAAGGGTTTGGCCGCTGCTTCATTGATAGTATTTTCATCTTCTTTAGAAAGACCAAGGTCACCGGTGGCAAGCCCTCTGACATATTCTCCAAGTAAACGAATAACAATTTTTTCTCCATCAATTGTCGGAATAACGGAAATACGCATATCAACAAATTTTTTATCTTTTTGTTGGTAACGAATAGAACCGTCTTGGGCACCAAAGTGTTCATCGATACGCATTTTGGCTTGAACTTTGACTCTATTTAAAATATTTTCATAAAATACTTTTTTGATTCTGCCTGCTTCTTGCATTACGCCATCAATACGAAAACGAATAACAACTTCATCGACTAATGGTTCCAAGTGGATGTCGGAAGCATTCAAATTGATAGCATCGCCAATAATTTCATCAATAATTTCTGGAGCAATTCTATTTTTTTCTTCAATAATTTTTGAAAAACGAGTTTCTAGTGGTTTTTGATAAGCAGTAAAAAGTGGGGTAATCGTTTCTGGTAATGCATAAGTCAAATTTATTTTTTTGTTTTTAAATAATACTTGCAAGGTCGAAGCTAAATCAGGTTGAGCAGGGTTGTCGGTAGCTACTACAATTTCGGAACCTTCATCATTCACCAAAACAACTCTAAATTTTTTAGCCAAATCTTCTGGAATTTTTAAAATATTGGCTTTGGAAATCGGATATGAACTCAAATTGGTATATGACACATGATAAAACTCCGCTGTCGCTTGACCCAAAATAGAAATCGTAATGATCCCTTCATTGATAAAATAATCGGAAAGCAATTCTCCCCGACTCATATTTTTTTCTGCCCGATTGTAATCATCCAAGGTGATGTAATTACCAGCTAACAAAACTTTTTTTATTTCTTCATTATTCATGATATTATATTTTTAAAAACTCCTTAATTTTTAAAACGATGTCCATAATTGAAACATTTGATTTAATCAGGTAGTCGGCTACTCCGAGCTCTTCGACTCTTTTTTTATCTTCTTCTTGCCCTAAATTTGAAGTGATAATAACTGGCAAGATAATCTTTTTTTCTTTCATTTCTTTCAGCACAGCAAAACCATCTAATTTTGGCATTATCAAATCAAGAAGTAATAAATCAAATTTTTCTTTTTCTATTGCTTTTAAAACTTCTTCACCATTCTCAGCCAAAACTACATCAAAACCTTCAAAAGCTAACTTATTTTGCAAAGCTCCAGCAATGGCTTTTTCATCTTCTCCTACTAATATCTTCTTTTTATTTTTTTCTTCCATATTCATATTGTAACATAATTAATAATTTAATTTAAAGTGGAGAAACTAAACTCATCAGACTTGGTCCCGATTATCCCTGCCCCGCCTGAAATTATCTGGAAATAATATTTTGTTGCTGGTTGTAAGGTGTTAATAGTCACAGTATGCGAGGTACTCAAACCACTATAAAGTGCAGTAGACATTGGGTAAGTTCCGGAAACTGTACCAAAGGTAATTTTACCAGTAGCTGGAATTGGCGTGTTCCAAGTGATTGTGACACTATTTCTATTGATATCTTTTGCCACGATATAATTAGCGGCCGAAGTGGTGAAGGAATATTCATTTGAAAATGTTTTTACTCCGGCATTATCGATGTTTACAATTCGATAATAAAATTTAATATTGCCCATTAAATTATTTAAGGCTACAGTATGTAATAAATTTAAATTTGTATCTAAATTTGTTTGATGTCCATAAGTCCCAATAGTCGAGGTAGTATCTCCATACAAAACCTGGCTACGAGTTGGCACATTAGTTTTCCAAGAAACTGAAACATTTTCAACTCCACCATTGGCTTTAAAATCTAGAGTGGGAGAACCAGAGACAGAAACAGTCGCAACTTTAAAAGAAGATTCTTTTGAAACAGCTTTTACTCCATTTTTGTCGACTGATACAACTTGATAGTAAATTTTTTGATTAGCAGAAAGTCCAACTAAAGAAACATCGTGGGTCAGAACTAAATTTGAATCCAAGGTGCTAGACAATGGATAGGTGCCAGTATAAGAACTATCTGTTCCATAAAAAACTTGGCTAGTACCAGCAACATTTGTCTTCCATGAAATTTCTGCTGAAGTCGTGGTAATATTTTTAGCTGATGAACTGGTGATGGTTATCGGTTTATTACTTGTATTTCCATTGTTTGAATAATTTGTATTATGGTAATTATTAACGGTTCTCCTTGGAGCAACTGTCGTGTGAGTATCTAGAGTTGTGAAAGAGGTTATATCAGAAGTTATTTGATTTTTATTTTTATCAGTTGAAATTATTTTATAAAAATATTCAGTTTTCGCTTTTAAATTTCTAACAAAAATTGTATGTCGGGTAGCAGAACTATTATTGGTCAAAGTTGAAAATTGAGCATCGCCACCTGCTGAAGTATTTGCTACTGTATCCAATGTTTTAGAAGTGCCATAAATTAACTGGCTAGTAGTTGGAATATTGGTTTCCCAAGTAATCATCGCTTGAACTGCAGTAATATTTTTAACTAAAATATTTGAAATAATTGGTTGGACAGTTACAGCTTGTGTTTTTGCCGGTTTTGGAGTTTCACTTTTGGTAAAATTAAATTTACCTGAAATGAATAAATACGAGCCACCTAAAATAATAATAATACTACAAATATAAACGAGTTTTTTGTTACTTTTCATTCTGAAATTATACCATAAATCCGCGAGCAAACATAAACTTACTTCACAGAACTTGTTTATTTGATTAAAATTCTCTTTTGCTATACCCTTCCATAAAATAATTTGGTATAATTGGGGGATGGATCCCGTTAGAAGCCGCGGTCGCAGTTGCTAATAGGATATCAATTTACAAAATTATTAAACTTAATTAAGTAGGAAATGGTTATATAAAAAATGACCGCGACCTGCTTCTAACGGGATGGAAAAACTTGAATGGTCGGCTTTGGAATATGAAGAAAAAGAAAGAAGCAACGATTGGTTTTGGGCACTCGGAGTTATCGTGGTCGCTGGATCAATCGCCTCAATAATTTTTGGAAATTATTTTTTTGCTATTCTCCTCATCATCAGTGGAATTCTCTTAGGATTTTTTGCTATTAAGAAACCAGAAATAGTACCTTATGAATTAAACAACAAAGGTTTTAAAATAAAAAGTCGCTTGTATCCTTATGAAAAATTAAAAGCTTTTTGGGTGGAAAAAGACCCTTCGGCAATGCTCGAAACAAACAACAAACCAATGCTTTTTTTAAAAACTGAAAGATTTTTCATGCCAATTCTCGGTATCCCAATTGAGCTTGATATTGCAAATTCCATCCACACCATTATGCTTGAAAAAGAAGTGTTAGAAGAAAAAATGACCGAGCATCCTTACGAAAAAATAATGGAACGTTTGGGATTTTAAATATGAAATTACAAAAGAAAAACAATCAGGGTTTCACTTTACTTGAAATATTGTTGGTAGTCGCAGCGATTGCAATTTTAGCTGGAATAATTATTCTTGCTATCAATCCCAATAAACAACTTGGAGATACCAGAAATTCTCAAAGAAGACTCGCTATTGATTCCATTATCAATGCTGTGTATCAATACTCTCTTGATCATAATGGTGCTTTGCCAGGGGCGACAAGTCCTAATTGGGCAATACCAATTCATCCAATTCCAGTAGGAGATATTAGTTCAGCAGCAGAGATATGTTTAACTTATCGAGACGAGGAGGGGGATAAGTCTAGGGACTGTGTAGATCAAAATGGTGGGGCTGTCTGGCTCACCGACCTAACAAGAAACGCTACCTATCTCACCTCTATTCCAGCTGATCCACTTCCTTCAGCCAGTGACTCAGGTATTGCTGAAGATGGGAATCCAAATCCTAACAATAGTAGTGGTATTTGGACTTGTTTTAATTCTGACGGATCAGTGAATAGTGATTTAGGTTCAAATGGAGTAGCTGGACCTGACCCAAGTGACAATTTACCACTTCCTAATAGTTGGGACGGTCCTAGGAAAGGTTCAGGTTACTACATCTACCAAGACTCAAACACTCACCTCATCCACGTCTTCGCTCCCTGTGCCGAACAAACCAATTGGGATCCAAGTACTGCCACTGGAGCAATTGATATTTCAACAGTGCGATAAAATATATTAATATTAAAAATTTAATTAAAAAATAGTATGAAAAATAATAAATGTTCCAAGTTCGCCAAAGTTCTAATTATTATCAATATAGTTTTATTAGTTATCTTGGGTATTTTATATTACAGAAATAAACATTCTAATGTTTCTTTGCATATACCAAAAACAAATTCCCAACTTAAAAAATAAGTTTTTATTGGATTTTTTTAGAAAAAACTGTTAATCTTCAAATATCCTCTCGTCGTTCAATGGATAGGACGTAACTTTGCGGAAGTTATGATGCAGGTTCGATTCCTGCCGAGAGGACAATGTTTTATATCTGCACTTTAGAGAAAAAGTAACTGCCTAGTCCTAAGAAAATTAGAGTGACAGCAGAAAGGACTAAAATATCAATGCCAAAACCAAAATTATTTATATTTGAAAGCAAAACTCGGAGCGAATCTATGCTGTATGAAAGCGGATCAAAACGAGCCACGATTGCCAAAGCACCAGACCCAGAAAGTGGAAAAATTGCACCAGATAAAAAGAATAAAGGCATTACTAAGAAGTTGATAATCATTTGAAAGCCTTGCATGTCTTCTAATTTCGAAGCAATAGCCGTGCCGAGAGCAGTGAAAAGCAAAGCCGACAAAAACATCATTAGAATAGCCGGTAGTATAAGCATAAAGCTGACTGGTCGAAAACCAAGAAATAAAGATAAAATTAAAACCAAAATTCCTTGCATTGTGGCGACAGTCGCTCCCCCAAAAGTTCGCCCAATCATAATATTAAAGCGTGGTACTGGAGCGACAAGTGTTTCTTTCAAAAATCCAAATTGGCGATCCCAGATTATTTCCATTCCAGAAAAAATTGAAGTGAAAATAATACTCATGCCGATAATCCCCGGTACTAAAAATTGTAAATAATTCCCTTCCCCGGCTTTTTGGAAAACTGGTCCAAAACCAAAACCAAGTGCTAAAAGAAATAATAATGGTTGCGCTAAAGAACCAAAAATTCTAGATTTTGAACGAAAATATCTTTTTAATTGTCGAAGCCATAAAATGTAAATTGTTTTCATAATTTTTCCCCTCTCCTTTATAAGGAGAGGGCTGGGGTGAGGTTACTTTCTCGTCCACATCCTGCGACCCATTCGCATTCTATCAATCGTGCCAGCTTCGTCTTTGCGAATGTCTTTACCTGTTAATTTCAAAAAGGCTTCTTCCAATGTTTTGGTTTCTGTATTTTTTTTCAATTCTTCGGATGTGCCAGACATAATAATCTTGCCATGATCGATGATGGCAATTCGTCCAGCAATTTTTTCTGCTTCTTCCATATAGTGGGTAGTAAAAAATACAGTAATTCCTTCAGTTTTATTTAATTCGCGTAAATAATCCCACATATGATTGCGTGTTTGCGGATCAAGTCCTAAAGTCGGTTCATCTAAAAATAAAATTTTTGGATGATGGAGTAGTCCTCGAGCAATTTCTAAACGGCGTTTCATCCCACCAGAAAACTCTTTGACTAAACTATCTTTTCGATCCCATAATTCTACAAATTGCATTAGTTGTTCTATCCTTTCCCGACGAACTTTTTTAGGCACCCCATATAAAACTCCATGAAACTCCATATTCTCGTAGGCTGTCAATTCATCGTCTAAGCTTGGATCTTGAAAAACAATTCCAAAAGAATGACGAACCTCATTTGGATTTTTTTTAACATCATTTCCATCTAAAACTAGAGTTCCAGAAGTTACTGAAAGAATCGTGGTCAACATTTTTATAGTAGTAGATTTGCCAGCTCCATTTGGACCAAGAAAAGCAAAGATTTCTCCTTTCTCAACTTCAAAAGAAATATCATCAACTGCAAGAACAGCATTTTCTTTATTCCCAAATTTTTTAGTTAAATTTTTTACCGAGATAATTGACATTTAATTTGTTGCCCAATTTTTTAATTCATCGTAATCAGCCTCACCACAAATATATTTTTTAGTTTTAGTGTTGTAAAAAAATGGAACTCCTCCGCATAAATTTTTGTCTAGCTCGAGTAAAAGCTTTTCGTTCTCTTTATTGTGCCAAACTTCCAAAGACTTTATTTTTATTCCATCTTTTTTCTCCAACTCCAAAACTAATTTGTGCATATAGACACAACACGGACACTCCGTACCATAGAATTCTAACAAATGATTCATTAAAAATAGATTAATTATTTTACTAAACGAGCCAAACGAGATTTCTTTCGAGCAGCATTATTTTTCTTGATGATTCCTCTTTTGGCAGCTTTATCAATAGTTTGATAAGCGGAACTCAAAAACTTCTCGGCAGCAACCTTGTCGGTCTTAACTGTTTTCTCGATTTTTTTAATGACTTCTTTCATGATGCGCTTAGAACGGTCATTATAACCCTTCTTGCGAAGCGAACCACGGATAGCTTTTTTAGCTGATTGTGTTATAGGCATAAATTAAAGATACCAAAAATTGGGTAAAAATGCAAATTTTAAATGATCTTACTCCTGCATTACCACAAAATTAAACTTAAATCGCCTCACCCCCCCCACCTAGTAAAATTGAATTCAAAATCACCTCACCCCCTTTATCCCCCTCTCCAGAGTACTGGCGAGGGGGCAAAATGCAATACATATAAAACTAAATTTTTGAAAGTTGTTTTATCTTTTCTTTAATTTTATTTAAACTAGTGCTTAAATCATTTTCTATATCACCATTCCAAAATCGTAAAATTTCTATATTTTTGAAATTAAGATATTCAGTTCTTCTTTTATCATGTTCTTGACCCTCTTTAGTCTGGTGGAAAAAACCATCTAGTTCTATAGCAAGTAGAATTGAAGGGGCATAAAAATCTAAAATAAACATATCGATTGGATGTTGCCTTCTAAATTTTATTCCAAGGTTATTATTTCTTAATTCTTGCCAAAGTATTTTTTCAGCCTTGGTTTTTTCTTTTCTTAAATTTCGAGCTTTGATTATTAAATCAAATTTATTTAATTTTGTATCCATAACTATATTATATCTTATCGATTGAATTTTCCCCCTCTCCAGTACTCTGGAGAGGGGCCAGGGGTGAGGTGATTTTAGATTGAGTGTTCAATTGTTGAGAAGAGTCGGTGAGGTGATTTTAGATTGGATGTTATTTATTGCTCTGGATAAGGTGATTGTATTGTGTTTTTAACCTTTTTTAATATGTTATAATAAAAACTATGATTGGAAGCATAAAAGGAAAAATTATTCATAAAACTGAAAAGTATTTAATTGTTGAGACTGGTGGAATTGGTTATAAAATCAATATTTCCCCTGATACTTTATCTAGATTAAAAAAAGATAGTGATATTTCATTTTGGACTCATTTACACGTACGCGAAGACGCACTCGACTTGTATGGATTTTTGGAATATGGTGAATTAGAATTTTTTGAAATGTTAATCAATGTTTCTGGCATCGGCCCAAAAGGGGCACTTACCATTTTAGGAATAGCTTCGATTGAAACATTAAAAAAAGCCATCGGTACTGGTGACATTTCATACTTAACCAAGATCTCTGGCATCGGCAAAAAAACAGCTGAAAAAATTATTATTGAACTTCGAGATAAAGTTGGAAAAGAAAACAAAGACATATCTTTACAAGGGGAACTCGATGCTTTGGAAGCTTTGAAGTCGCTCGGCTATTCTCAAATAGAAGCTCGCGAAGCCTTAAAAGAAGTTTCTCCCGATCTCGATACAAATTCTAAAATTCGTGAAGCTTTGAAAATTTTAGGTAGTAAATAGAATCCCTTCTCCTTAATAAGGAGAGGGCTAGGGTGAGGTGAATTAAAATTAATAAGAAAATTGTTCAACTAAAATTCCAGAAAAATAAAATTCTGAACCAAGCTCTCCAAAACTAATGTTTTGATTGTTGATAGAAATAACCGCTCCGCCAACCTCAGGATGATCGCTTGGAATAGAATGTGCAAACCCTAAATTAAATAAAGTGCTCAAAATGTCTGGACGATAAGATAAATCATACCCAGCATTTAGCCACTGTGCTTTTATTTCAGCAATATATAACGCAGTATATAAATATTGATAATAATGATTCTTTGTATCAGTTAATCTATTGTATTGTTCAGTATCATGATCACTACCAATTGGATAATCTAATAAATGTTCATAAGCTCCACCTGGGTAAAAAGGTGAAGTATTGTCGGTTAAATTTCTTTCGATTGCTGTAGCCGTATCTGGTTTGACTCCACTAATCCCAAGTGAAAACTTTGATAATGTCCCCAATATTTTTAATGGTTCAAAATATCTTTTATATGATTCACGGTTAGCTGAAAAAAAACGAAACTGTTCTGGCACTACCCCACTAATTATCAACCGATCTGAGACATTTGTTTCTTTAGAAACTTGATTAATTATACTTGAATCTTTAATTAATCCATCGGTAATTACATTCCAGTCTGAAGTATTCGCCCAGGGATAAACTGACTGCAGAGGAATATGCCCATCAGTATTTTTTGGACAAAGATAAATTTCTTGTTTAATTTCTGGATTAGCTACAGCAATTTGAAAAATTGCATTATTGATCATACTGCTTGAAATAATTACGTCTCCTTTTTCACCCCAAGCAAGCAGAATATCCGCTCCTAAATTTTGATCATATTTTGAAATGGCTTTTGATTCACAAGCGATAATACTTCTTTGTATTTCTACATTTTGATTTTTTAATATTTGACTTTGGTCAATATCAGTAAAAAATTTATTTCTATCTGCAATCGAACCTCGAACATTAAATATACCAAATTGCATAGCCAAAAAAACTCCAGTGAAAATAATTCCAACTATTGCAAAAAATATAACTAACACTTTTATTATTGTTTTTAATAATGATTTAAAACGCATTTTAGTATGTCTTCGGATAGAAGTAATCTATTATAGCATTCGTAGTAACCTCTGCCATAGTTGCAAATGTACTATCACGTTTTGGAATTGTGCTGAATTTGTCTTCGTAAATAAAACCATATTCAACTAGCACCGAACGCACGCTAGGAAGTAAAGTAGCATTTGCCCCCATTGCAATCAGTTTTTGATCAGTAACTACACCACCATTTGATTTTAGATAAGTGCTGTCAGTATATTTTTTTTCAAGACCATTAAAAATATCTATAGCTAAAGGTCTAGTTGTTTTACTATTTGGCAATTGTGAATCTGGCATGTAAACAGAAAATCCTTTATATGGACCAGGTTTAGATTTATTTCTCCTGCCGTCATCATTAAAATGAATATGAATTATTGCATCAATTTTGTTTTCATCTGCCCATTTATTTATTCCATAAAGTCGTAAAGCTACTGGTGTTTTGACCGAAGAGTGCGAAATACCATTTGATTTTCTTTTAAAAGTTCCTATTTTAATTTTTTTCTGCATTAATTTTTGAGCCTCATTTTTAAAAGTTGTAATTGCCTCCATACCGCTGGCAAAATAACTAGCAAAATCTTTTGTATAACCAATGGCATCTCGAGTGATATAAATTTTAAATCTTGGGTTATTTTTTAAGTTATTTAAAATGTCATCTCCGAGAGCTAAGGTCATATCAGCTTCTTTCATCCCATTATATTCGGCACCCCAAACTTCGTTGTCGTGCCCAGGTACAATTAATATTTTTATCGGCACTGCAAGTGGAGCAATAAATGGACCGTCTGCTAAAGCAAAAAAAGTGGGAGCTGTTAGAAAAACTAAAACCAGTGTACTCAAAAACATACTCATCCCGTACGAAGTAGGACGCGTACGCTTATGAATTTTCATATTTTTTATTATAAAT
>CAISUD010000035.1 GCA_903888625.1 uncultured bacterium | reverse complement strand
TTATGAAAAAATACATAGGTTTTCTAGTCGTTTTAAGTGTTTTGGTTTTAGGTGTGCCAATAGTAAATGCAGCAGCAATTACTCCAGTAACAGGAACAGCTAGTAGAGTTTGTTTACCAACTACAGCTCCTTTTATTACAGTTATTTCACCAAATGGGGGAGAAATTTTTACAGCAGGGCAACAAATTACAGTAACTTGGACGAGTTGTAATATTCCAGCTAATTCCCCAATAAGGATTGATTTAACGGAATATTCATCAGCTGAGCCAGAAAATTTTTCTCTTTCCCTTACTCAAACAGCTAATGATGGAACAGAGGCTGTAACTCTTCCAACTTCTAGTTCCTGGAGTCAAATGTTTTTTGGAAATAAGTTTAAAATTTCTGTTTGGCAAACAAATTATTCTGGTTTAACTGCACCTATTGATTTTTCAGATAAATTATTTACCATAAATGCTCCAGCAAAAAGTGCTGTCATTGCAACTGTTGCTCCAAAAATTGTCACTCCAATAACAAATGCTACGTCATCAAAAGTTAGTTTAAATCCTTCTTCTAGTCTTGCTATTAAAACTACGAATAATCCTTTTCAAATTTATTCTGCACTCGGTCATTTAGTTAATTATGAAGTATGGTCTCAAATTTTTGATAGAACTAATGATATTTCGTCAGATAATCGCATTCTACAGGCACAATTAACTTGTCCAACTGGGAAAGTCTTATTGGGTGGTGGGTATGCACTTCCTGGCTCTGGTATGACTCATAATACATTTATGTTTGTTAATACTATTAATTCTGGTATATATGAAGTAGGAGTATGGGACCCAGATCAATCAATTTCAAATCTTGTTCTTACTGTTACTTGTGCTAGTGTCCAATAGTAATTTAATACAAATTTTATAAAAACAAAAAACCTTACAGGTCTTGCCTGTAGGGTTTTTTGTTTTTGGACTTATTTATGATAGAATGAATAGAATGATATATTTTAATAATGTTTCAAAAATATATAACAGGAATTCACGGGCACTCGAGGATGTGACCTTGACAGTCACTGCCGGAGAATTCGTATCGATTGTCGGGCATTCTGGAGCTGGCAAGTCTACTTTAGTAAAAATGATTTTAGCCGATGAACATCCAAGCGATGGCACGGTGTTTTTCGAGTCAGTCAATGTACATAAATTGAAAAATAAAGAATTGACCAAGCTCCGTCGCCGAATCGGAGTAGTTTTTCAAGATTTTAGATTACTTTCAAATAAAACTGCTTATGAAAATATCGCTTTTGCCATGGAAGCTGCCGGCAAGACTAATGAAGAAATAGCTAGTGATGTTCCACATGTTTTAGAATTAGTAGATTTAGCAGATAAAATTTATAGTTTTCCAAATCAAATGTCTGGCGGAGAACAGCAAAGGTTAGCCATAGCGAGAGCCATCATCAATCAACCTGAACTCATCATTGCCGACGAACCAACAGGCAATTTAGATCCAATTAATACTTATGAAATAATTCAAATTTTAAAAAAGATAAACGACCTTGGAACGACAGTTATCCTGACAACCCACAATCGGGGAGTGATAGATTCAGTTGGCAAAAGAGTTATCACTTTAGAAAAAGGTAAAATTATTCGAGATGACAAAGAGGGTAAGTATGTTATATAATTAATAAAATGACAAAATTAAACAGAATTATAAAATCAGGATTTATAAATTTTAAAAGAGGAGGAGTTATTTCTTGGGCAGCGGTTCTCGTGACTACTATTACTCTTTCTGTTATCACGGCAATTATTTTACTGCAAGCAGTTTTACATTTTTCACTAGATCAAATAAAAAATAAAGTTGATGTCACAATTTATTTTAATGTCGGAGTCCAAGAAGAACAGATCATGGCCTTGAAACAATCGATTGAAAAATTACCAGAAGTAGCAAATGTTTCTTATACTAGTGCGAATAATGCCTTACAAGCTTTCCGAGACAGACATGAAAACGATTATCCCACTATTCAAGCCTTGGATGAACTCGGCAACAATCCACTCGGAGCTTATTTGAATATTAAAGCTAAAGATGTTTCGCAATATGAAGGGATTGCGAATTATTTAAAATCTGATGATGCCTTGGCTCTGAACTCTGATTCAATTATCGATAAGGTAGATTATAGTCAAAATAAACTTGTGATAGATCGTTTAGATTCTATAATTTCCGGAGCTCAAAAATTAGGATTTTTAATTACTTTAATTTTGATAATTATTTCGATGATCATCACTTTCAATACAATTCGGCTGACTATTTTTATTTCCAAGGAAGAAATCGGCGTGATGCGCTTGGTGGGTGCTTCTAAAACTAGAGTTCGGGGGCCTTTCATGGTAGAAGGTGCTATCTATGGGATTATTTCTACAATTATTACGATGATTTTGTTTTGGCCAGCCACCGCTTGGCTCGGTACTCATATGACTAGTTTTCTCGGTATCAATATGTATGATTATTTCTTTGCTAATTTCTTTCAAATTTTCTTTTTAATTTTATTAAGTGGAGTATTGCTCGGAATAGTTTCTGCTTTCTTTGCAACTCGTAGATATCTTAACAAGTAGAAATTTATAAAGTAAAAAGTTTATAAAGTTATAATAAAATTTATGAAAAAAAATAATTGCAAATATATATTTGTGGTAGGAGGAGTTATTTCTGGAGTGGGAAAAGGTATTACTTCTTCTTCAATTGGGCTTATTTTAAAAAATCGTGGGCTTTCAGTGACTGCCATAAAAGTTGATCCTTATATAAATATTGATGCCGGGACGATGAATCCGACCGAACACGGAGAAGTTTTTGTACTTTCTGATGGTGATGAATGCGATCAAGACATGGGGAATTACGAAAGATTTTTGGATATAAATTTAACTCGGATAAATTATATGACCACTGGCCGAGTTTATCAAAAAGTGATTGAGCGTGAACGTAATTTAGAATATAAAGGTAAGTGTGTGCAAGTTGTTCCGCATATTCCTTTTGAAATTGTTAATCGAATTAAAAAAGCCGGAGTTAATGCTAAAGCTGATGTAGTAATGATTGAAATTGGAGGTACTGTCGGTGAATATGAAAATATTTTATTTTTGGAAGCTGCTCGAATGATGAAAATTGAAAATCCAAAAGATATTATTTTCGTGATGGTGTCGTATTTACCAACTCCTTCAAAAATTGGTGAAATGAAAACTAAACCAACTCAACACGCAGTACGTACTTTGAACGCTTCTGGAATTCAACCAGATATTTTGATCGCTCGTGGAGAAACTAGTTTAGACGAAAAACGTAAAGAAAAAATTTCCTTCTTTTGTAATATGCAACCAGATCGGGTAATTTCGGCTCCGGACGTAGAAAGTATTTATGATATTCCATTAAATTTTGAAAAAGAAAACCTTTCCGAAAAATTGTGCGAAATATTAGGAGCTACCTGCAGGAAGCCTGAACCAAAAGTTTGGGATAAATGGAAAAATTTTGCCAAACATGCTCATAATGGCAAAGAAGTTGTGAAGATTGCTATGATCGGTAAATATTTTGAAACTGGGGATTTCGTTTTATCTGATTCATACTTATCGGTAATTGAAGCTATTAAATATTCAGCCTATATGCAAAATAAAAAAGCTGTAATTTCTTGGTTAAATTCGACTGATTTTGAAAAAGACAAAAATAAGTTAAAAGATTTAAAAAATTATGATGGAATAGTGGTACCTGGAGGCTTCGGTTCTCGTGGAGTAGAAGGCATCATATCTTGTATAAAATTTGCTAGAGAAAATAAAATTCCATATTTTGGACTTTGTTACGGGATGCAGTTATTGGTTATCGAGTATGCGAGAAATGTTTTAGGCTTAAAAGATGCTAATACGAGAGAAGTAAATCCTGATTGTAAAAATATAATTATTGATGTGATGGAATCTCAAAAAGAACTTTTGAAAAATAATTTATATGGCGGCTCGATGCGACTTGGAGCTTACCCAGCTATTTTGAAAAAGGGGACTATTGCTCTAAATTCTTATAAGACTGATAAAATTTCCGAAAGACATCGTCATCGATATGAAGTAAATCCTTTTTATATTACTGATTTAGAGAAGAAGGGTTTGGTCTTTTCTGGAACTTCCCCTGATGGACATTTGATGGAGATAGCTGAATTGCCAAAAAGTAAACATCCATTCTTCCTAGGTACTCAATTTCATCCAGAATTTCTAGCTCGCCCGCTTTCTCCACATCCACTTTTCTCTGCTTTTATTAAAGCTTGTATCACAAAAAAGAAATAAAAAAATGCGAAAGCAAGGCTTCCGCATTTTAAAACTCAATCTGGTTTAGATTATCTTTTTTTCTTCTAAGATAGCTACCATTTCAGATGGAAGAATACTGCTTGATTTACCGGTCCAAAGACAACTTGGTAAAATAGTTCCTTTTGGAACTTCTCTGGCAGTACAAAGAAGGAAGTAGGGGATTTTTTTCTCTTCAAGAGGTTCTGATAAATAATCCAGTCCAACATTATATGGATCATATTCAAAACCATTTTTTGGTGGTTTACCTACTTTTCCAAACATTGTGTTACTAATAACAGCAAAAGTATATTTTTCTTTTTGCAGTTTCTTTAGAGTTTCTTTTGCGTTAGTTATTAAGATAACATTTACCCCAAACTTTTCTAGTTGCTCGATGTATTCCTTCCAAAAATATGGTTCGGACGTAACCACCAAGCAGGTAATTTTTTCGTTTTTGTTCATAGCTTATTGTTTTAAATTTTGGATAACTATTTGAATTTAATTCAATACTACTACTACTACTTGTCAATGTCAAATTCGCTAGGCAAGACCTAGCGGAGAAAATACAACCTACCCCAACCCCTCCCTTGTCAGGGAGGGGCTTCTTCTAATACGTAATATGAAAAAAAGAAGTCCCCCTGACAAGGGGGATTTAGGGGGTTGTATAAAAATTTGCATTTTAAAGGTGCTTATGATATAGTTAGTTTGCCTAACTATTAGGCAGATAAAATATATGAATATGAAAACAAATTTAGATGACTTATTATTAATATTTAGACGAAAGATCTTGGAAAGTGTTAAACGTGAAGGTTTAAACCACGATTTAACTATTTCACAAATTGAAATTCTCAATTTCATTGGCCTGACTAGTAAAAAGACTATGCGAGATATTGCTAGTTATCTTAAAATTACTCCGCCATCTGTCACTACTATTATTGAGGAAATGGAAAATAAAGGTTTAGTCAAAAGAATTAATGATAAAGTTGATCGCAGAGTTATCTTTATAACCTTGACTGTAAAAACTAGAAAAACTTTCGCTTCAATTTGTAAACAAAAAGAATTAATTTTCAAAAAAATGATTTCCAAATTAAATAAAAAAGATCAAAAAATATTAGAACGCATTATTAACATTTTAATTAAAGAATAAAAATATGATTACGAAACAACATTTTAAAAAAATAATTACGACTCCAAAACTCGCAATTGGGATAAGTATCGTTTTAGTTTTAATTATAGGAACTTTTGTTACCGTGGCTCGTAATCAAATACAAATAGCTCAACTGGCACAAGTCAAAGCTTTAGGCCAAACAGTTTCTAATAATAATTCAACTATAATTTCAGCTAATCAAGATTTAACCTTAGCTTTTATCATGGGTGGGAAGATAAATAATGTGGCAGTTAAAATCGGAGATATAGTAAAAAAAGGAGATGTGCTAGCAAATTTGGATGCTGGTAATGCGGAAGGAATTGTGAACCAAGCCCAAGGTGCTTATGATATCGCCCTAGCAAATTATCAAAAAATTATAAATGGAGCAACTGGCACGACGATTGACGTCGCCCGGGCTTCTGTAAATACTGCCCAAGTCAATTTAAATGAAGTTACTAAACAGCAAGAAACTTTAATAAATAATGCATATAGTAGTTTACTTAACTCTACACCCCAAGCGCAGGTGGTGAGTGATTACAATGGCTACGATGCTCCGACTGTGACCGGCACTTATAGTTGTAATAAAGAAGGAAATTATGATTTGAAAACTTATGCATCTTCGGGTGGTATTTCTGTAAGTTATTCTGGACTTGAATCAGGTTCACTTTATTTGACTGATGTTCCAAGACCGCTTGGAACTTGTGGACTTTATTTATCGGCTGACAAAACAAAACAAATTTATTCTGATGTAGAATATAAAATTAATATTCCAAATAAAAATGCTGCCAATTACAATATGAATAACAATGCCTATAATCTTGCATTACAAAATAAAGAGCAGGTGATTGCCAGTGCCCAGGCTTTGCTTGATCAAGCCAAAACTGCTCTCACAGCTGTCGTAACGACAGCTCGTCCTGAAGATGTAGCCATAGCTTCTGCTCAAGTTCAAAGTGCCGAGGGGGCATTGCAAATTGCGAAAAGTGCTTATAATAATACTATTATTACTGCTCCAGCCGATGGCACCATTATCAATGTCGCTATCACTGCTGGGCAAATTGCTACTCCAAATACGCCAGCTATTGAATTATTAACTAAATAAAATTATATGGAAACAACAACAATAACAAAAAGACAAAGTATTTTAAAAAATCCAATTGCTCAGAGTATCGCTGGAGCCGTGTTGGTTGTAATTTTATTTATAGTATTTATTTTTTGGCAAAATAATCATGGTACAGTTTCTATTGAAAATTCAAACATTAGTGCCCCAGTCATTAATCTTTCCGCTGATACTGCCGGCACCTTGAATGCTTTATATGTAAAAGAGGGGGACAAAATTTCTGCCAATCTGCCAGTAGCTTTAATTGGTACAGATACTGTTGCTTCGAAACAAGATGGAATTGTCATTGGTGTACAAAATAATATTGGAGAATTTTTTGCTCCAGGAGTATCAGTTGTCTCGATGATTCATCCAGCAGATTTAGAAGTTGTCGGATCGATTGATGAAAATAAAGGTTTAAGTAAAATAAAAGTTGGACAAGAAGCGACTTTTACTGTCGATGCATATGGAAATAAAACTTATGTTGGAGTAGTTGATAGTGTCGGGGAGACTTCCAACAACACTGGAGTTTTGTTTTCAATTTCTGATGCTCGTCCGATTGAAACTTTTAATGTAAAAGTTCGTTTTGATGTTTCAAAATATCCAGAATTGAAAAATGGCATGTCGGCCAAAATGACTATTTATACTCGATAAAAAATTATGGAAGTTCCGCCAAAGAATAATTTACGCTGGTGGATTTTGTTCACGGTTATCATCGGGACTTTTTTGGGGCGATTAGATGGAACGATTGTTAACCTCGCTCTTCCAAAAATAATTAATACTTTTGGGATTACTGTTTCTTCAGCTGGTTGGATTGCCACGGCTTATATCCTAGCTAATGCTATTTTTGTACCGATTTGGGGAAAGTTGGGGGATACAATCGGTAGAAAAAAGGTTTATATTATTGGTTTTTCTATTTTTATTTTCGGTTCAGTTTTAGCAGGTTTTGCTTGGAATTTATCTTCAATGATTGTTTTTCGAGTTATTCAAGCAATTGCCGGTTCGGCTGATTACCCTACAGCGATGGCAATTCTCGCAGTGACTTTTAAACAAGGTAAAGAACGAGCGCAAGCTCTTGGTATTTGGTCTTCCTCTTTTGCTGCAGCAGCAGTTTTTGGACCTTTAATCGGTGGTCCACTTATTGATAATTTCGGTTGGCGTTCAGTTTTTTTGGTGAATTTACCAATCGGAATTTTAGGAATTTTAATGGCTCTCCGTTTTATTAATGAATCTCGTTCAGAAGTAAAATCAAAATTCTTTGATTGGTGGGGAGCCTTATCTTTAGGTGGGGCACTTTCAGCTTTGGTTTTAGTTTTGGATCAAGGTGCGACTTGGGGTTGGCTTTCAGCTAGTAGTTTAATTTGTTATTTCTTTTTTGTTGTTCTTCTTGGATTATTTATTAAAATAGAGCAAAAAGTTCCCGAGCCGATTGTAGATTTGAAGTTTTTCAAAATTCCAGCTTTTGTAAATGTTTTGTTAAATAATTTCATTATTTTCATGGGGATGATGGGTGGAGTTTTTTTGATTCCAGTTTTTGCTCAAACCTTTCTCGGCTACACTGCGACTCAATCGGGTTATCTTTTTATGCCGATGGCGGCTATCATGATGATAGCTTCTCCACTTGGGGGAATGTTGACCGGTAAAATACAAACTAGATATGTTTTGTTTGTTAGTACTATCATTGCAGCATTTGGAATTTTTCTTTTTTCACATTTAGATCCGAAATCAACAGCTTTAGATATTATTATCCCAATGTCAGTAATGGCATTTGGACTTGGTTTTGGAATGGCGCAACGTACCAATATTGTGGCTTCAGTAGTTCCGCAAAGTGAAATCGGAGTGGCTTCTTCAGTTTTAGCTTTAGTTCGAAATATTGCTGGTGCTTTTGGAATTGCAATTTTTACTACTATTTTAAATAATCGGGTTACTACGAATGTACTTTCGATAAATAGTTTTAGTCATTTGTATAGTCATGTTCCTAGGGTTGTGCAAAAATATATTGCTCTTATCGAATTAAAAGCCCAAGTGGATGCGTATGATTATGTTTTTCTTTTTGCATCAGTAGTAATTTTTCTTGGTTCGTTTACGATTTTATTTTTGAAATTAAAAAATGAAAGAACCGACATAAAGGTGCATGTGGAATAAATTACCTAAAATGGTAGAATTTTTGGATTTTAATTTTATTGTTCCTCTCCTTCCAGGAGAGGGTAGGTGAGGTTGAAATAAAAAAAACGAAGGACTTGCCTTCGTTTTTTTTATTTTACAATTTATATTGTATTTCTATTGTAGGGGAGCTGGAGCGGTAGGATTTACAGCCGGTAGGGTATTAGAATAATTTTGGATTGTTCTAAAATCATTTCGATTCATTCGGCCTCCTTCGGCACGAATGGAACCAGTGATTTCACCAAGCTTGAAGCCACACCAGAAAATAAGGATGATGATGATAATTTTTAGAATCATCTTTACCAAATGATGTTTACCATGATGACACATATGACCCGCCATAATTCCGCATCCCATTTCAGGACCACAACCACAAGACTTTTTGTCTAAATTTTCCATAAATATTTTTTTTATTATTAATAATATTTTTTGACCTTTATCTCTCTATTATACACCTAGTCCCTCACAAATACTAACCTTACTCCCTACCCCCTCTCCTTAACAAGGAGAGGGTCGGGGTGAGGTTCTTTGGATTGTCGGGGTGAGGTGATTTTAGCTGTCTTTTCTTCAAAATTTTTGCTAGGATAGGGGCATGAATAATTTTTCGAACCGCGATTTGCGTAAATTATTAATAGTTTTAGTTGTATATTTAACCTCTTTATTTGCTGCCAATACTCTCGGCTTGAAAATAATGCCTTTTTTATTCCGTTCACATCTTTCAGTAGGCTTCATTTCTTTTCCGATAGTTATGATCACGATAGATGTTGTCAGTGAGGTTTATGGCAAAAAAATTGCTAAAATGTTTGTCTTGGCAGGGGTGGTGAGCATCGCTTTATTTATTCTTTATTCAATTGTTTCTCTTGCCTTACCTTGGGATCAAGCTGGGCTTTGGGCACGGGATGGTTACAATTTGATGTTTGGTATTTCAGCTCGAATTTCTGTCGCTTCACTTGTTGCTTTTGCGATTGGAGAATATCAAGATGTCATCGCGTTTTTCTTTTTCAGGAAAAAGATAGGTGCAAAAAAGTTTTGGCTTCGGGCAAATTTAGCAAATCTTTGGTCTGAATTTTTTGACACAGTAATTTTTATGGTGATAGCTTTTTATGGAGTTTACGATAATCATACTTTACTTATTATCATTCTTACTTGGTGGCTCTACAAGGTAGCCATGGGTGTGTGTTACACTCCACTTTCCTATGTTGCCATTTATATTCTTCGAGGTGGCAAGAAAAATTTAGAAATTCAAAATGAAAATAGTATCAATCAAAACCAGAATATTTAAAGAGAAACAAAATCTAATTGATTTTATAACTTCTCATATAAAAAAAATTCCAGAGAATTCTATTTTAGTGGTCACTTCTAAAATTGTGGCTCTTTCCGAGGGGCGAACAGTGAAAGTAAAAAATGAAAAAGAAAAAGATGCTTTAATAAAGGCGGAAAGTGATTTTGCTATGCGTACCAAATATGTCTGGCTGACTATCAAAGATGGGATGGTGCTTGCTTCGGCTGGTGTTGATGAATCAAATGCAGACGGTAAAATTATTCTCTTACCTAAAGATAGTTTCAAAACTGCCGGTATTTTACGACAACAACTTTTGAAATATTATAAAATTAAAAATTTAGGGATTATCCTATCAGATAGTCGATTGTTGCCCCTCCGAGCCGGAGTTGTCGGAGTGGCACTCGGTTATGCTGGTTTTAGTGGGGTACGAGATTATCGAGGGACAAAAGATATTTTCGGTAGAGTTTTAAAATTTTCAAGGACGGATATTGCCGATAGTTTGGCAACTTCGGCAGTTGTTTGTATGGGCGAGGGGAATGAATGTCAGCCACTTTGCCTGATAACTGATGCACCAGTAGTTTTTAAAAATAAAATAAATAAAAATGAATTAACAATTGACATCAAAGAAGATCTTTATCAACCACTTTTTGAAAAAATTAAAAAAATAAAATTGAAATAAATTATGCAAAACCCGACGATTGGGATAATGTTAATAGCGATTAGTGCTCTTGGGTTTCTCAGCAATTGGCTCAATTGGCAATTTTTGAATTATAAAATAAACCACTGGCTTTATTATTTCGGAGCTTTTGTGCATGAAACTTCGCATGCAATTTTGTGTTTAGCGACTGGAGCTAAAATAAGTCAGTATAAAGTTTTTAATGAGCAACCAAGGGTCGTTTATTCGAAACCAAAATTACCAGTAGTTGGGAATTTATTGATTTCTATTGCCCCACTTTTTGGTGGCATAGCCCTTTTATTTTTAATCAATAAATATTTTTTATTGAATCAATACACGATGCCCGAGTTTTCAAATTGGCGTTTTTTCTTTATTGATTTTTTGAAATTCATAAAACAGATAAATATTTTTGATTGGAAAAATTTAATAACAATATTTTTATTGTTAAATGTCGGAGCGATGATCGGTCCTTCTGCCAGAGATTTAAAAAATGTTTGGTTTTTGTTGCTACTCCTTGTTTTTATCCCATGGGCATTTTTCACTCATTTAGGCTTGTTTGCCATAGTTTTAATTTTAATGAATATCATTTTGCAAATTATACTTATTGCCTTAATTTCATTGATAAAATTGATAGCCTGATAATTTGTTTTTAAATTTTAAATATTATATTATAAGAGTATGATTTCACGTTTATATGTGACACAAAAAGGAGAAGATAGCCGAAATCGGCTATTTTTAAAATCCTGGAACACTCTCGGTTTAAAAGGCAAGGTTTCCAAAGTTTTTTTAGTAGATTCTTATCTTTTTGACTCGTCATTTTCTCAACCGGAGTTGATTAAAACAGCCGAAGCATTAACAAATCCAATTTTAGAGAAATTTTCAATTGATAAATTACCCGATGGATTAAAATTTTCTTATATTATTGAAATTGGTTTTTTGCCGGGAGTGACAGACAATATCGCTCACACCGCACATGAGACTATTTCTGATTTACTTCATTTGAATGAAGAAAATAAATTTGAAGTTTATACTTCAAAAGTTTTTTTAATTTCCGGAACAGTTAAATTAGATGATGTTAAAAAAATTGCTGGGACATTATATAACCCACTCATTGAAAGAGCGAATATTTTTTCTCTGAAGGAAATAAAAAGTCAAAATAATTTACCACTACAAATTCCAAAAGTTGTTTTACTAGATAAAAAACCAGTTATTTGTGTTTCTCTTTCTGTGCCCGATAGTGAGCTTACTAAGATAGGGAAAGATGGAATTTTGGGTGAAGACGGTATTTGTCGGGGACCATTAGCACTCGATTTAGAATCAATGAAAGCTATTCAAGCTTATTTTAATAAATTAGGTAGAGACCCTCGTGATATCGAGCTTGAAGCCTTGGCCCAGACTTGGTCTGAACATTGCAAGCATACAATTTTCGCTGGCCCGATTGACGACATAAAAGATGGTTTATATAAAACATATATCAAAGGTGCCACAAATAAAATCCGGGCTCAAAAAGGGAATAGTGATTTTTGCGTTTCAGTTTTTTCTGATAATTCTGGAGGAATTATTTTTGATGATGATTATTTAGTCACTCATAAAGTTGAAACTCACAACAGTCCTTCCGCCCTCGATCCATTCGGCGGTGCAATTACTGGGATTGTCGGAGTGAATCGCGATACGATTGGTTTTGGCCTTGGAGCGAAACCCGTTGCCAATCTCTATGGTTTTTGTTTTGGGAACCCTGAAGATAACCGTGCTTTATATAAAGATAAAAACTTAACTCATAAAATGCTTTCACCAAAACGAATTATGGCAGGAGTGATAAAGGGTGTAAATGTTGGTGGCAATTGTTCTGGAATTCCGACTGTTTCAGGTTTTGTGAAATATGATGATCGTTTCAGGGGAAAACCCTTAGTTTTTGTCGGTACTGTTGGGATAATTCCCAAAAAAATAAATGGTAAACTTTCTCATGAAAAACAAGCACAGTTGGGAGACTATATTGTAGTAGTTGGAGGCAGAGTCGGAGCGGATGGAATTCACGGAGCCACTTTTTCTTCTGTGGTGATGGATTCTACGAGTCCAGCTACGGCAGTGCAAATCGGTGATCCAATTACTCAGAAAAAATTAAGTGATGCAATTGTGAAAGAAGCTCGCAAAATGGATTTATATAATAGTCTCACCGACAATGGGGCTGGAGGAATTTCTTGTTCTATTGCTGAGATGGCCAAAGAATGTGGTGGAGCAAAAGTAATGCTCGAAAAAGTTCCTTTGAAATATCCAGGACTTTCACCTTGGCAAATTTGGATTTCTGAGTCTCAGGAGAGAATGACCTTGGCTATTCCAAAGAAAAAATGGGAAGTTTTTAAGAAATTAATGGAGAGTCGGGGAGTAGAAGCCACTATTGTCGGAGAATTTACTGACTCGGGAAAGTGCATCGTAGATTTTAATGGAAAAGAAATTATGAATATTTCGATGGATTTTTTGCATGATGGATTACCACAAAAACATTTAAAAAGTTCTACTCTGGAAATTCTTACCAACCCTCCCCTTAATAAGAGCAAGGCGAAGGGTGAGATTAATTTTACAAAAACTTTAGAAAAAATGTTGGCTGATAAAAATTTGAGTGGCTTTTCTTTTATTTCAAATCAATACGATTATGAGGTGCAAGCTGGTTCTGTTTTGAAACCAATTTCTGGTAGGGGACGTATCAATACCGATGCGCAAGTTTTCCGTCCAGTGCTTTCTTCAAAAAAAGGAGTGGCGCTTTCTTTTGCCCTTTATCCTTCTTATTCCGAATTAAGTCCTTATGATATGGCTGGTTGCGCAATCGATACAGCAATTCGAAATGCAATTTGTGCTGGAGCAAAACTTTCCCATTTAGCAATTTTAGATAATTTTTGTTGGTGTTCATCTTATGAAAAAGAAAGATTAGCACAATTGATAAAATCACTTCAAGCTTGTTACGATTATTCAGTTGGTTTTGGTACGCCATTTATTTCTGGGAAGGACAGTATGTTTAATGATTTTAAAGGCTATGATGCAAAAGGGAACCCTGTGGCAATATCCATTCCGCCAACATTGCTTATCTCGGCGATTGGCGTAGTGCCAGATATTTATAAAACAGTTTCTCCAGAATTTAAAAATTTTGGAGACATTATTTATTTGTTGGGTGAGACATTGGATGAATTTGGTGGTAGTGAATTTTCAAAAATTATTGGCGATATCCACCTCCCCCTAAAGGGTACTCCTCAAGAGGGGAATAATAGTAGTGTGCCAAAAGTAAATTTAGAAAAGAATTTGAAAACTTACGGAATAGTAGAGCAAGCAATTTCTAATGAATTAATTTCAAGTGCGATTTCTGTTGGTTCTGGTGGACTAGCAATTGCTCTCTCAAAAGCTTCAGTGGGTGGAATGCTCGGTTGTAACCTCTCACTGAGAGGCTTTGCCTCTCAGTCGACAGAAACGATTCTTTTTTCAGAAAGCCAGGGTAGAATTGTGGTGACAGTAGCGAAAGAAAATGTAAAAAAGTTTGAAAAATTAGCCAAAGAAATAGTTTGTAATAAATTAGGTGTTGTCACCAAAGATGGAAAATTTACAATAACTGATGCAAAAAATAAAAAAGTAGTTGATACGACAGTTAAAAAACTTTCAGTCGCGTATCACAGTTTTTCAAATAAGATGAAATAATATGAATAAATTAGATTATTTAAAAAAAATTAAAAGATATTTTCCTGAAATTAAATTTAAAAATTCAAAACTAATTGAAAAAGGTTGGGATCATGATGTAATTGTTTTAGATAATAAATATATTTTTCGATTTCCTAAAAAAGAAAAATATCAAGAAAGATTAAAATCTGAGATGAAATTTCTTAAATATTTAGCTCCAAGAATGGGGCTATTTCAAAGAGTGAATTTCATGAAATTATTAATGAAACAAAGGGCTTATTTCCTTAAACAACGAAACCCCCTTACGGGGGTTTCTCGGAATCTCCAATAAAGGAGACATTTATATAAAGAGTATAGCAAAATATAAACATATGTCAAGCAAAAAAACACCAAAAAAAATAAAAATAAATAAACCAAAAGTTATGATTTTGTCAGGCTATGGTTTAAATTGTGAAGAGGAAACAAAATTCGCTTTTGAGAGGGCAGGTGGCATAGGGGAGATTGTGCATATCAATGACTTGATTGCTAAACCAAAAATGTTGGGAGAATTTCAGATCTTAGCTTTTCCAGGAGGATTTTCTTATGGCGATGATACTGGCAGTGGTAAAGCTTATGCTAATAAATTAAAAAATCATTTAGGTAAAGAAATTAATGAATTTTTATCTCGAGACACTCTCGCGATTGGTATTTGTAATGGTTTTCAGATTATGACAAATTTAGGAATTTTACCTGGTGCACTTACTCATAATAAAAATGCACAGTATATTGATCGTTGGGTAGATTTAGCAATCCCGTCTTCCCCTGCGAAGGGGAGGGTTGGGAGGGGTTTCAGTCCGTGGCTTGTTGGAATAAAGAAAATATCTTTACCTATTGCTCATGGTGAAGGAAGATATTTAATAGATTCAAAAAAATATAAAGAAATGTTGAAGAAAAAAGAAATTGCTTTTACTTACACAAAAGGAGATATCTGTAAATTCCAAAATTTAGAAGCTAATCCGAATGGAGCCAATTACGACATTGCTGGAATTTTGGGTTATAATGGTAGAGTTTTAGGAATGATGCCTCATCCAGAGAGAGCTCAATTTTTCCATCATTCACCGCTTTGGCAGTTGAAGAAAAAAGACCCATTCGACAGGTTCGACAAGCTCACTGCAAGTAAGCAGAGGGCAAGAAAAGATGAAGGTGAAGGGCTTATCTTATTTAAAAATGCAATAAATTATTTTAGAAAATAATGAATAAAGAAAATAAAATCAATGAAAAATGTGCAGTGTTTGGTATTTTTAATGCACCCGGAGTTGCTTCCAGGCAAGCTTACTTTGGTTTGTTTGCTTTACAACACCGTGGGCAAGAACAAACAGGTATAGTTTCATCTGATGGCAAGAAAATTTACCACTTCAAAAGTTCTGGTTTAGTTAGCCAAGTTTATACTGAAAAAATTATTGAAGGTTTAAAAGGATCTTCGGCAATTGGTCACAACCGGTATTCAACTTCTCGGGGTACAGATGGGAAACATGCTCAA
The DNA here is from genome assembly GCA_903888625.1 of uncultured bacterium. GTDB lineage: Bacteria > Patescibacteriota > Minisyncoccia > Phycocordibacterales > UBA9973 > UBA9973. The sequence continues at coordinate 27,148 of CAISUD010000035.1, read as the reverse complement.
CCAATTATTTTTAATAATACTGTAGCTTTTGCTCATAATGGCAATTTGCCTAGTACTAAAGCTCTTGAAGAATTTTTGAAAAAAAATAAAATAAAATTTACAGATGAATCAGATTCTGAATTAATGGCTAAAGCTCTGGCTTTTTATATGAAGAAAGGTGATTCATTATCGAAAGCCGTAGAGAAAGCATACCCACTTTTCACCGGAGCCTTTTCTTGCGTGGCATTGTCTAATACAGAGTTAGTGGCTTTTCGTGATCCACGTGGGATTCGACCACTGGTGATCGGTACGAATGGTAAAGAAATAATTGTCGCTTCTGAAACTTGTGCCTTACGTACTGTCGGTGCCCAATTTTTGCGAGAAGTGTCGGCTGGAGAAATTGTGACTATTTCCAAAAAAGGCATGAAGAGTAAAATTATGACCAAGCTTGATCCGAAATTTGATATTTTTGAATTTGTTTATTTTTCTCGGCACGATTGTTTAATTCAAGGAAAATCTGTTTATCAAACACGTAAAAATTTTGGCAAAATTTTGTTTGAAGAGAATTCAAAATTAAAATTAGATGTGGTGGTGCCAGTGCCAGAGACCGCAATCCCTGCGGCTATTGGCTATTCACAAGCAGCGGGGGTACCATTTGAAATGGCCCTTAATAAAAATCGCTACATTCATAGGACTTTTATTGAACCAACGCAAGCCAATCGAGAGCAAAAAATAAAAATGAAATTGACAGTCTTGCGGAGTATTATTACTGGCAAGAGGGTTGGAATAGTAGATGATTCAATCGTTCGGGGAAATACTTCAAAGCAAATTGTAAAAATGTTTTTTGATGCTGGAGCCAAAGAAGTTCATTTTTTAGTAGCTTCTGCTCCGGTTAAATTTCCAGATTTTTATGGTATAGATACTCCTAAGCAAACAAATTTAATTTCCTCTCAAAAAACAATCACAGAAACTTGTAAACATCTTGGAGCAACTTCGCTTTCATTTTTGTCGATCAATGGGATGGTCAAAGCCGTTGGTTTACCAAAAGGAAAATTGTGCCTGTCGGCTTTTAATGGTGAATACCCGCTTCCAATATATGAACACGAAAAAGAAATAAAGTATGACAGTTTAAAGTTTAAGGATTAAAATATGAAACTCGCGATTCTTATTTCAAATACTGGTACAGGCACAAATCTACAAGCTATTATTGATGCGATAAAAGAGGGGAAACTCGATGCTGAAATTTGCGCTGTTGTTTCTGATAAAGTTGAAAGTTTGGGACTAGAAAGAGCAAGGAGTAATAATTTAAGAATTGAAATTTGTCCAAAAAAAGAAGAATTATTGCCTTTGCTTTTAAAATTAAATCCCGACTATGTATGTTTGGCTGGTTGGAAGCAAATTATTTTAGATGAAGTTATACTCGCATACCCTAATAAAATTTTAAATTTACACCCTGGGCTTATTCCAGATGGAATTGATGGAAAAGTTTTAAATCCAGATGGTACTGAAGCTCTGTGGAATAAAAGGATGCTGACCGATAAAGCCATTGGTAATTTTTTGGATAAAAAATGTACTTTTGCTGGGTCATCGATTCACTTTTTGACTTTAGAATTTGATTTTGGACCGGTCCTCGGCAGAGTTTTTGAAGAAGTAAAAAAAGATGACACTGTTTCATCTTTATATGAAAGATTAAAGAAAAAAGAAAATGAGCTTTATGTAGAAGTTTTACAAAAAATAAAGAAATAATTTTATGCAAAAGGAAAACATTTTAATTATAGGTAGTGGGGCGAGGGAGCATGCTATTGGCTGGAAGTTAAAACAATCACCAAAATGTGGCGAGTTGTTTTTTGCACCGGGCAATGGTGGCACGGCTAGTTTAGGTACCAATCTAGATATTAAAGCAACAGATATTCCTGCTTTGGTCGAATTTGCAAAAACGGGGAAAATTGATCCCGTTAGAAGCAAGTCGCCCCAAGGTGACAGTAGCACTCGTTTTGCGAGGGCGGCTTCTAACGGGATAGATTTAACCTTAGCAACCCCTGATGATCCACTGGCTCTTGGCATTGTGGATGAATTTAGAAAACAAAATTTACGAATCTGGGGTCCGACCAAAAATGCTGCTCGGCTTGAGTCTTCAAAAGCTTATTCAAAGAAATTTATGCAGAAATATAATTTGCCCACAGCAGGATTCGAAGTTTTTACTGAATTTAATGAAGCAAAAAAATATGTGGAAGGGCAAAGTTTGCCGATTGTCATAAAAGCCAGTGGCCTAGCTCTTGGGAAAGGCGTAATAATTGCGAGAACGATGGATGAAGCGATAGAGGCCTTAGAAAATATTTTAGTAAAAAAAGTTTTTGGCGAGGCGGGTCGGGAAGTAGTGATTGAAGAATTTCTGTCTGGTCCTGAAATTTCTACCCATGTTTTTTCTGATGGGATTTCTTACCAAATATTTCCAACCTCACAAGATCATAAAAAAATTGGTGAGAATGATGTTGGCTTAAATACTGGCGGGATGGGGGTTATTGGTCCTTTGTCATTTGTGACAAAAGAATTAATACAGCAAATTGAAAAAGAAATTATTGCTCCGACTTTAGAAGCAATGAAGACAGAAGGATTACCGTATGAAGGTGTGCTTTATCCAGGACTTATTTTAACTAAGACCGGGCCGAAAATTTTAGAATATAATGCTCGTTTTGGTGATCCAGAAACCGAAGTGTACATGAGGTTACTTGAAACTGATTTGCTAGATATTTTTAATGCGATGGTAGATAAAAAACTTTCTGGTATAGAAATAAAATGGAAAAAATGTTTTGCTTGCAATATTGTGCTTGCTTCCGGTGGCTATCCAGAACAATATGAAAAAGGAAAAATAATTACGATAGACCCCTCCTTAATCCTCCCCTTAGTACGGGAGGAAGATGTGGTAATTTTTCAGGCTGGCACAAAAATAGATGAGAAAAATAATTTAGTTACAAATGGTGGGAGAGTTTTGGGAGTAAGTGCCACAGGAGATACCTTAGCGGAAACATTACAGAAAGCATACAAAGCAATTGAAAAAATAAAATTTGATGGAATGTATTATCGTACTGATATTGGAAAAAAGGCATTAGAAATGTTAAAATAAAAAAATGAAAACAAGTATAAAAGTTGGGATAATTATGGGTTCTGATTCTGATTTAGAAGTAATGAAAGAGTCGGCAGTAATTTTAGAAGAGTTTGGAATTGATTACGAAATGACCGTCATTTCTGCCCACAGAAGTCCTATTTTAGCCCATAAATACGCACAAAATGCATCACCTAGAGGTTTGAAGGTAATAATTGCAGCCGCAGGCGGAGCAGCTCATTTGGCAGGGGTTTTGGCTTCTTTTACCACTTTGCCTGTAATTGGTGTGCCAATAAAAGCTAAAACTTTAGATGGGCTGGATTCACTATTATCTATGGTGCAAATGCCACCCGGAATTCCAGTGGCAACAGTTGGTATCAATGGGGCAAAAAATGCCGGGCTACTCGCGATTGAAATTTTATCCATTAGTGATAAAAATTTAGAGAAAAAATTAATTACTTACAAACAAAAAATGGCGGAAGAAGTGAAAAAGAAAGGCGAGAAACTTTTAAAAATTGGATTTAAGAAATATTTAGAAAAATAAAATGGAAAATCTCCGACAAAATTTTACAGAAAAATCTAACAATATTGATAGGAAATCTATTGATTTTTTTTTAGATCTAAAAGATAGAATGATAAATGAATTAGGATTTTCTGAAAAAAAGGAATTAAAAACTTCTATGCATGATTTAGTTAGCGAATTAGAAAGTTTGCAAAATATTAATAATGTACAGACAGAAAGAAAAAAAGATTATAAAGTAATAGATATTATAAAAGATAAGATACGAAATACTGCACGTGAAAGTTATTTAAATTATGAAGATGGTAAATCTTATGGAGTAGTAAATATAAATTTATTACAAACTTTGAAAAATTCTGACTTAGAAAAATGGAAATTTGTTATGCTCAAGCATCTAAAAAAGTTTGAGGTTTTAAAAGAACCGATTGATATTTTACACGAGATTGAATTATCTCCCAAAATAAAGGACCTTTTAAATAAATATAAAAAAAATAATTTATATGAACTTTTGAAACCAGAGTTAGAGATAGATTCTTCTGATTTAACAACACTTGCCTATGATATCGAAGATGCTTTTGAGTATAGAAATAGAAAAATAACTGAACTTGTCGCTTATCGATATGCTCAATCAGCTCCTGTAAATATTGAAATTGAAAAATTTATTACAAATACTCAGTCTATTGTATCTGATAAAAATGATAAAATTGGATATAGAAATGACAGAATAAAAAATAATAAAAATTTTAATGCACCAGTTGATGCTTATTTTGTGCCAGATTTGATGTCCAAGTTTGGTAAAAAAATTGAAAACCAAAAAACAATTTCAAATAATCAAGAAATTCAAGAAGAATCATTGAAATATTATATGCTTTTTGAATTAATTCATCCATTTCTTGATAAAAATGGGAGAGTTGGAAGAGCATTATTTGTCTTTTTACAAAGACGCTTTAGTGAAAAAAAATCTAATATAGATATTCAAAATATTCATATTCCAATTGCTAGGTATGAGTCAGGGACTATTAATAAAAAAGAAGTTTCTGATACTAAATATGAAAAATCTAGTTTAGGTTCAATTGCATTAGATGTTAATGAGCTTCTTACGAGATTTTTACAGGATAAAAAATTAGTTGATATCGGAGAAAAGTTAATAGAAGAAACTGATTTTTTGTCTATTAAGCAAGATAGGGAGGAGATAAAAAATAAATTAGATGTTTTTATTGATGATGTTTTTAATTTTTTAAATTCTGAGGAAAATAGCAAAAAAATGAAAGAGCTAGTTGAAGTTATAAAAAAATTAGATTCTTTAGATGATTTAAAAAAGGATGATTTTAATAAAATATATGAGTCGATGAAAAATAATTTGGAAAAATAAAATTATGGGAACATTAATAAAAATAAACGATACACTGCAAATAACTTTTGAGCAAGGTTTTCCGAAAGAACTTGTTTTGGAGGAGCATTTTAAAAATGCATTTAAAGCTGAAGATTTTATTGAGAAAGTTTATGAGTTTAAGGATAAAGATGGAATTAGATTATACCAAGTCCCGCCAGTCAGAAATTTTCTAGTTGAAAATAAAAATGGTAAATGGATTTATTGGGGATTGTGTCATATTCTAGAAGTTAATTATGATTACCAGAATAAAATTACTTCTGGAAAATTCAAAATTATTTATATTAATACTCCCGAAGAAATGAAAAAAGCTCATGAATTGATAGACCGTAATCCAGAAACTAACTATTTTAATTAAAATGAACATATATTTTTCAGGATCAATACGAGGAGGAAGTAGTCATCATGAATGGTATGATTTTATCATTCAAGAACTTCAAAAACACGGTGAAGTCCTTAGTGATTTTGTTAAAAATGAATCAATCGCTAAATATGGTTATGGTAAAAATAGCTATACTGATGAAGAATATTATTCTCGAGATATAAAAAATATCAAGGAAAAAGTTGATATTTTGATAGCTGATATTACTGTACCATCTTTTGGTGTTGGTTATGAAATTGCTTATGCTCAAAATTTGAATAAAAAGGTTGTCTGTATCTATCATAAAGTGGACGACAAAAAAATGTCAGCTATGCTTGCAGGAAATCCAGATATAAAAATATTTCCATATAAAAATAAAGAAGAATTAGTAGATGTTATTAATAATATTTTTAATTAAAATGAGTGATTTATATACACAAGCAGGAGTGAATATTGATGCCGGGAATGAGGTTGTTCGCCGGATCAAAGCAGATGTAGCTAGTACCCATACCAAAGTAGTGCTGACAGGTATCGGTAGTTTTGGCGGGCTGTATGATATTGGCGAAGTTTTAAAAACTTACAAAAACCCAGTGCTCGTGCAGAGTATCGATGGAGTTGGTACGAAACTTTCTGTTGCTCGAATGATGAATAAATATGATTCTGTCGGAGAAGATATTGTGAATCATTGTTGTGATGATTTACTTGCAATGGGAGCGAGGTCTCTCACATTTTTAGATTATGTCGCTCATGATAAATTAGATCCGAGCGTGATGGAAGCGATGGTAGGTGGGATGTCTAAAGCATGTCGCGAAAATGGAGTTTCACTTTTGGGTGGTGAGACGGCTGAAATGCCTGGCATTTACAGAGATGGTGAACATGATATTGCAGGATGTATTACTGGAGTAGTTGAAAAAGATAAAATTATAACTGGAGAAAAAATAAAAGAAGGAGATATTGCTCTTGGTTTTGCTTCAAGCGGACTTCATACCAATGGATATTCTTTGGCTCGAAAAATATTTTTTGAAATTGGGAAAAATGAAGTTAATGCAAAATTGGATGAACTTGGAATGACTATCGGAGAAGCATTGCTTGCTGTTCATATAAATTATGCAAAACCAGTACTTGAAATGCTAGACACTGGAGTAGAAATAAATGGGATTGCCCATATCACAGGTGGAGGCTTCATCGAAAATATTCCAAGAGTACTACCTTCTAATTTAGATATTGAAATTCAAAAAGGGACTTGGCCTGTACTCCCAATTTTTAATTATCTGCAAAAAATTGGGGAAATTCCAGAACTTGATATGTATCGTACTTTTAATATGGGGATTGGTCTTGTTTTAATTATTCCAAAAGAAGAATCGAAAAAGATACTAGAAATTCTTAAAAAATATCCAGAGTTTAAAATATACGAAATTGGTAAAATTATTAATGGTAATAAAAAAGTAATATTTCTATGAATATAGAAACAATCAAAGAACACATAAATGATGTATTAAAAGAAACGGATTTTAAAAACTTGGGGGAAAGGAAAGTCGGGAAAGTTCGGGATGTATATACAATGCCCGATAAAATAGTGCTCGTTTCAACAGATCGGCATTCTTCTTTTGATCGGATTATTGCTCATATTCCTTTTAAAGGGGAAGTGTTAAATCAAATTAGTGCTTTTTATTTTGAACAGACGAAAGATATAATCCAAAATCATGTTTTATCTATCCCTGACCCAAATGTTTTAGTAGCTAGAAAATGTACTCCTTTGCCTATCGAAGCTATCGTCCGTGGATATATCACTGGGGTAACTTCAACTTCACTTTGGACTCATTATCAAGATGGAAAACGAGATTTTGGAAATTTTGTTTTACCGGAAGGCATGAAGAAAAATCAAAAATTACCTGAGCCTGTTTTTACTCCTTCGACAAAATTTGAAGAACATGACAGGACTTTGTCTCCACAAGAGATTGTGGCCGAAGGATTGATGTCAAAAGAATTAGTTGATGAAGTCGAGAAGACTGCCAAAGCAATTTTTCTTCGCGGGCAAGAAATTGCACTTTCAAAAGGTCTTATCCTGGTTGATACAAAATATGAATTTGGTTTGGATGAAAATGGTAAATTGATGTTGATTGATGAAATTCATACTCCAGATTCTTCTCGTTATTGGAAAGCTGATAGTTATCAGGCGAGACTCGACAAAGGTGAAGAGCCAGAATATTTTGATAAAGAATTTTTACGAATTTGGTTTAAAGAAAACTGTGATCCATATAAAGATGAAAAATTACCAGAGGCACCGATTGAACTTGTAGCCGAACTTTCTCGTCGTTATATTGAAATTTATGAAACGATTACTGGCAAAAGTTTCGAACATGATTTTAATACTCCAATCATGGAAAGAATTACAAATAATTTAAGTAAAATATAATGCAACCCATAAACCCGTTAGATGGAAGATATTATGAAAAGACAAAGGTGTTGGCACCATATTTTTCGGAACAGGCTTTGATGAAATATCGAGTATTGATGGAAGTAAAATATTTAATTGCCTTATCTAGTTTCGGGAAGATCGCTTTACGAAAATTTTCTCAAAAAGAAATAAAAATTTTAGAGAATTTATATGAAAAGTTTGATGATGTTTCATATCAAAAGATAAAAGATTTTGAGAGTGTCACCAACCATGATGTCAAAGCGGTTGAGTATTTTATTAAAGAGAAATTAAAAAAAACGACTCTTAAGGATTCTATTGAATGGGTGCATTTTGCTTTGACCTCTGAAGATACAAACAACATCTCTTATGCTTTGATCCTTTCGGATTCTGTAGAAGAAATTATGATTCCAGAAATTAATAAAATAATTTCTGAACTAAATAATCTCGCTAAAAAATATAAAAATTTACCAATGCTGGCTCGCACTCATGGCCAACCAGCTTCACCTACAACTTTTGGCAAAGAAATGAAAGTTTTTACTGCTCGATTGGAAAAAAGAATGCTGGGATTACAAAGTATAAAAATTCAAGCGAAATTAAATGGTGCTAGTGGAAATTGGAATGCGCATTTAGCTGCTTATCCGAAAGTTGACTGGATGAAATTTACAAAAGATTTTATTAATGGATTTAATCAAGGTAGAGTTTCAAAATTAGAAGCAAATTTAATTACCACTCAAATAGAATGTCATGATAGCTATGTGGCTATTTTTGATACGATAAGAAGAACAAACACGATTCTTTTAGATTTTAATCAAGACATCTGGAGATACATTTCGGACAATTGGGTCAATCAAAAACCAAAAGCCGGGGAGGTGGGTTCATCGACAATGCCTCATAAGATAAATCCGATTGATTTTGAAAATAGTGAAGGTAACCTAGGGATAGCCAATGCTTTGTTTGAATTTTTTGCTCGCAAATTACCTATCTCGCGCTTGCAACGTGATTTGTCTGATTCGACAGTCGAGCGTTCTTTTGGTACGGCTTTTGGGCATTCATATCTGGCTTATATTTCACTCTTAAGGGGTTTAAGTAAAATTTCAGTGAATGAAAATAAAATAAAAGAAGATTTACTTGCTCATCCTGAAGTTATTGCTGAAGCTATCCAAACTGTTCTGCGCCGAGAAAATTATCCGATTCCGTATGAAGCTTTGAAAGAATTGACTCGTGGGAAAATAATTCAGATGGAAGATTTTGCAAAATTTATTGACACCCTAAAAGTTACTCCTAAAATAAAATTAGAACTAAAAAAGTTTACGCCACTTACCTATATAGGATTTGCAAATAAAATTGCAGGAAAATAAATTATAGAATATTATTTGTTTTGTGAGCCTTAGCGACTTTTAAAACATTGGCAAAAAGCATAGCGACCGTCACTGGTCCGACGCCACCTGGCACTGGTGAGACGAAACCTGCAATACCAGTGATTGATTCCAAGTCTACATCACCGACAATTCCGGCATTGGATTCTGAGGTTCCAGCATCGATAATTACAGCTCCAGCCTTAATCATTTCACCTTTAATATATTTACCATTACCCATTCCAGAAATAATAACGTCAGCTTCTTTTAGGATTTTTTCTTTATCTATCGTTCCACTAGTGATAATTGTTTGGTTTAAATTACGAGCCGAAATTAATTTTGATACAGGTTTACCTACTAACTTACCTTGACCAAGGACAGCAATTTTTTTATCTTTCAAACCTAAATTAGTTGAATCAAGTAGTGCGAGACAAGCGAGAGCCGTAGGGAAGCCTAGTGAAAAATCTCCTTGATAAAATTTTTCACTGCCTTTGGTACTTAGACAATCTACATCCAAATGTGGATCGACTGCGTCTAGGACTTTTTGTTGGTCTAGGGATGAAGGAAGGGGAAGTTGCACGATTATTCCGCACATATTTTCAATTTTATTTAGGGTCTCGATTTCTCGAACTAAATTTTCAGTGGTGATTCCCGAAGGGAAAAAAGCTTGGTGGAATTTGATACCAATATTTTCTGCCATTTTGGCTTTCATTTTGACATATTGCATCGAAACAGGATCTTCTCCTACTAAAACATCACAAAATACCGGCTGAAAAGAAAGGAGAGTGATCTCTCTTTGTATTTCAGCCAAAATTTCTTTACTAATTTTTTTACCGTCAATAATTGTTGTCATATTTTAATTTAATTAATAATACAAGACTAATTTTCTGTTTTGGGCTGGGAGACTAGGACTCGAACCTAGATAGACGGCTCCAGAAGCCGTTGTCCTACCATTAGACGATCTCCCAATGGCTGTTTATATACAATAATATAAAAATGGCTTTTAATCAATAAAAAAGAACCCGCGAATAAACGAGGGTTCTTAGAATAGCATCTGCTTAAGAAAAATTAATACCGACCATATTTGGCTTGCACAAATTAGGCTAGGTATTAACAATATCCATGATAGAATTATTTTTCTTTGTTTTTTTGATCCATTTTTAAAATATTTAAAAAATAAAAACGGGTCAAATATTCCAACTAATGGGAAAAATATTAATACCTGAATGAGTAAACTTTTTAATGACCACTTTCTAAAAGAAGAAATATAGCTTTTTTTTATTTTTCCATACAAATCAACTTTATCGTTTCGACAAAGTATCATTAGAATAATAAAAATAAAAACCGAGATTAAAAAGTTTGTCAGAATGATTTGCCAGTGCGACATCATATTTTTTGGTAAAAATAATAATAAAGAAACTTTTATCGCATTTGACAAAATTGTACAGATTAATAAGATCTGATCTGGGGTAAAAATTTTTACCCTTGGTTTTCGATAGGAGATTTTGATTCCCATCGAATAGTTTTTTAACACTATTATTAATGGTTCCAAAATTCCTCCTTTTTTAAGTTTAAAAAGAACAATTTAAGGCGTTCTTTTTTCTGGTGTCATTATACCATTTTTCGGGCTTGTCTAGTAATCCAATTTTTGCAGAAAAGGGGATATCTTGATATAATCATTATATGAAATTCACAAAAATAAAGGTTTTTTTGTCAGTATTAGTAGTTGTTATTTTAGTAATAGTTGGGGTTTATTTTTTTAATAACCGCGAGGATACTTCTGGCAAATACAATACTTTTGCGGAGTGTTTGAAAGATAAAGGCGCTGTGTTTTACGGAGCTTTTTGGTGTCCACATTGCCAGGCACAAAAGAAATTATTTGGTTCTTCCAAGCAATATTTAAATTACGTAGAATGTTCTACTCCAGATGCTTCCAATCAAACACAGATTTGTAAAGACAAAAAAATATTGGGTTATCCAACTTGGGAATTTATAGATGGTTCTAGGATAAATGGCGATGCAACTTTGCAAATGCTTTCTGATAAAACTGGTTGCCCATTACCGGTTGTACAATAATTTTAAAATATTTTATCTGCGTTCACGCCAGTCGTTTTCGTTGTCGTCGTCTTTAGTTTTTTCTTTTTCTTCATTTTCTAGGAGGACGTCACAATTGGCACAAGTCTCGCCGTATTGGCGTAGACCGCAAGAGGGGCAGACTTTGTCGTCTTTTTGCTCTTCAGTTGTTTCTTCTTCATCATCGTACATAGATTCTATAATATAGTATTTTGCTATGAAAATCAAAGGGGAAGTGGTATAATAGAAGAGTCCAATTATTATTAATAAAATTAGTAAAAAAATATATGGAATTAAAAGCTTTGTGTATGAAGTGTAGAAATGCAGAAAATAAGCCAACAATGCAAGTAATGAAGGATCCAAAAGTAGAAGAAAAAAATAATCGTTACTCTGCTAAGGGGCAATGTTCTGTTTGTGGAGGAAATATGTTTAAGTTTATGTCCAAGGCTGATGCTGAGGCATTGAAATAGTTTCAGGTTGATATGATAAATAAAAAAGAAATAAAAACCCAAATTAGAAGCCAGACAGCTGGATATATAGCTGGGGCTCTTGGGCTTGTGGCTGGACTTGCTTGGAGTGATGCAATTAAATCATTAATTGAAATTCTTTTTCCGTTTGCCAAGTCTGGTATTTTAGCTAAATTTATTTATGCCGTTTTGGTGACTGCTATTGTGATATTCCTAAGCCGATATCTTTTAAGACCGACGACTGCAATTGAAAAGAAATAAATTAAATTGATGTTGTCTTTTGCTCCAAAAGAAAAATTATTTTTGAAAAAGTTAAATACACCCGGGAAGGTGCAGGATTTTTTGAATAGTTTACCTTTTAATTTTGAAAATGTAGGGGAGACCTTAAAATCTCCTATACGAGTTCTACGAGAAAGAAATGCACACTGTATGGAGGGGGCATTGTTTTCGGCTTATGTATTGTCGCAACACGGATATAAGCCTCGGATTCTTCATTTGCAGACGATAAAAGGTGATTATGATCATGTGATAACTATTTTTCAAAAAGATAAACTTTTCGGTGCAATTTCTAAGACCAACCATGGTGTGCTTCGCTATCGCGAACCGATTTATAAAAATGTTCGAGAATTGGTCATGTCTTATTTTCATGAATATTTTTTAGATACTGGAGTGAAAACTTTGCGAAAATATTCTCGTCCGCTTAGTTTAAATATTTTTGGTAAAAATTGGATGCTCGAAGAAAAAGATTTATGGCAAATAGATGCAAAATTGGATAGCATAAAACATTATGATATCGCTCCACAAAAAACCTTCAAAAATCTCCGCAAGGCAGATAAAATTGAGATAATGATGGGTAAAATCGTTGAATACAAAAAGAAAGCATAATTTGGTATAATCATAAAATGCACACACCATCTAGAAAATTGATTTTGGCACAAATATTTTTGATTTTTATTTTACCTGTTTCGCTTTTATTTTTTAAAATTTTGCCTTTAAATTGGCGGATTATTTTACTTACGGTCAGCGCTTTGTTTATTTATGGAATTATTCATCACGAAAAATGGACCCATTTGGAAATGGGTATTCGGCATGACAATTTCAAAAAATCTTTACTACCGTATTTTATTTTTACAGTTGTGAGTTTTTTTGTGCTTTTTATGATAGCTCACAAGATGCAAATTCGAGAGATTGATAATAAAATGTTTCTTTTGAAAACCTGGATATTTTTTATTCCAATTTCATTTTTTCAAGAATTTGCTTATCGTTCTTTCTTAATTCCAAGACTAGAAAAGGTTTTTAATAGTAAATATGTAGTCATTATTGTGAATGCCCTGCTTTTCACTTTTTTGCATATTATTTATCCAAGTTTGGGAATTGTCTTACCTTTAGTTTTTGTTTCTGGGATTTTATTTGCGTGGCTCTATATAAAATACCCCAATTTAGTTTTGATTTCTATTGCGCACTCAATTTTAAATGTCACGGCACTGCTCCTTGGTTTTTTTGTAATCAGTTAAAACTTAAAAAGAAATTTAATATCCTCCTCCAAAAACTAGGTTTTTCTACCGGCAAATTTTGTGTTTGGTCTTGGCTAGTTGCTTCTATCTTTGGTAAAAGTATTTTATCTTCGGCAATACTTTTTTTGGCTGGTAGGGTTATTTTTTTTAGTTCAGGAGTTAAAATATTTTTAGAAGAGTTTTCAATTGGAGCTTCAAATTTTTGCATTATTTCTGTCCAAGTTTTGGTTGATAGAGAAGTGACGACGTAAGCTGTTTCCCATAGTTTATTATTGGTGTCAGTGTCTTTTATCCCACCATCTGTATCTTGATTTTCTCCTAAATATTCTAAAGTAGCATCACTAACTTTTTCATCAAGAGATTTTAATCCTTCTTCTGCCCAAGCGGTTGAAGAAACATTTCCCCAACTGCCATCTGTCTTTTGATTCTTTTTTAAATAATTCTCGGCATTCTCTAGGGCTTTTTTTACATTTTCGTCATTTTGGAACGTGGACAAGGCTTCAATCCCGGCTCCAGTTAAATCCGTATTTTCATCCCAAGAACCATCTTTTTGTTGTTTTGAAAGAATAAAATTTATAGTATTAGAAATGATTTTATCATTCTCAGTATAGCCTGCATTTTGTAATACAATCAGAGCAAAAATATCATCATTATCTTTTTCCTTATCTCCAAACTGGGTGCCATCAAAATTATCAATTATTTTTTTAATAAAATTTTCTCCATTTAGATTATATGGATTTAAATTAAGTGACATCAATGCTATTGCATGTCTTTCGTAATCAGTCAAAAGAGTGCTAGAAAATGTTTCAGTAGAAAAATATTTTATTAATTGATCAAGATTTGTTTTTGGTGTATTTTGATTTGAAGCTAGAGCTATAGCTGTCCAATCGGTATATAAATCTACCTCAAAAGAGCCATTAGTTTTTTGTTTAGAAATTAAAAAGTTGGTCGCCTTTTGTAGGTCAAAAGTAATTTTAGGAGCGACATAATTTCCACCACCTATATGTGATTCTGGTGGTGGAGGAGGTGGGTTTACTGGGTCGATAAAAGTTAAAGTTATTATGTCGCCAGTTTGCAATTGATATTCATTCAAACCTAAAGCGTCAGAAATACTGTGGTCTCTTTGTAATACCCAACTCCAATAATGGTAGACATCTGTTCCATTTGAATCTTGTGTAGTAAAGCCAGAAATACCATTGATTGAATTTAGAAAAATTCCTGGTGCCCAAGCACGATTCCAATCGCTTGGTAGATTTGATTGCAAAACTGCACAATAAGCAGTGACAGTTAAATTGCCAGAGCTTGGATTGTCACTGTCACAAGCATTAACATTTAAATTAGAGTTGTCATAGATATGTCCTGAATTATTTTCAATAATTAAATGGATGGTAACTGGGTTTGGGTCGGTTGAAGTAGAAGTATCTGAACTATCTGGAAACACTTGTGCGTGCAAACTATTAAATTTAACACTAAATAAAAAGATTATTAAAAACAAAATTCTCAAGAACTTTTTTAGTTTCATATTTTTGTATCTACGCCATGGCGTAGATTAATTATTAGCTTCATATTTCCAGGAGACGACATCTCCCGGATTAATTTGATAATTCGACACTCCGACATTTGCTTTTACATTATTAATATAATAAATCCAATTATTCGTATTGGTATTTTTTATTCCATTAATACTTTCAATAAATTCTCCCATTCCAATATAATTTTTTGCTTGAAAAGTTATTTTATTTTCTTGTTCTAATTTTTGCATAAAATCATAAACGCTTGTTTTCTGTGAAATAGAACTTTCTAATTTTACCCCTCTCAAGAGGAGAGTAGTTTGTATTGCATTATTTGCTGTATTAATAGGTAAAATCTGGGTAGAAGTTTTGACTGGAGATTTATAATAAGTGGAAATTAAATAGCCACAGATTATCATCAAAAGGATTATTGGTATTAATTTTTTTATTTTTGTTTTTGACATCCCATTAAAAATTTTATTAATAATAATATTGTTTTTTATTTATGTTTGTTGAATTTTTTAACGGGATAAATAAAAAAAATTCTGCGCGGGCAGAATTAAACTTAAACAAATCCTGCTCGGGACAAATATTTTGAATTATTGGCATTCGGACTTGTCTCCATCCACCAAATTGGCGAATCGGAGCTTACCGTAGCGGCACTGTACTGGAATTAAACCAGTTTCCCCAATCATTTTTATAATTGTTAAATCAACTACTTTAGTTTATGCTTTTCTCTATAGGAAGTCAATAAAAAAAATCACCTCACGTCCTCGCTTTCTCTAGAATACTGGAGAGGGGAAAAAAGAATACACTGAATTAACACAAAAACTTGCATTTCTATAAAGGGGGGGCTATACTTAAGTCATTATAAATGTTTTAAACATAACATTAAAATTATGAAAAAATATATAAGTATTTTCGTTCTCGTTGCAGTTTTGTTCGTCGGAGTTTCGCATGCTAAAGCCTCTACTTACGATGACGTAATGGCTCAAATTAAGTCATTGCAAAAACAAGTTTCAGATCTTCAAGTAGAAATATCAGGACTTGCTTTAAAAGCAGTGTCGGCAGTTAAAGCAACAGCAACACCAGCAAAGGTTGTAGTTCCACCGACTGTAACTGCACCAAAGGTTACAACTCCAGCTATCGTTACAAATTCTAACCCTGTAAAAAGTACTGCTACAATACCTTGTGTTGGTACTGATGTTCACGTTATTTCACCAAATGGAGGAGAAGTATATACCCCAGGTCAGACAATTACCGTTACATGGACAGATGGCTGTAAAATGATACCAGCAAATGATGAATTAGTTGTTTATCTTGATCAAGCAAGTTCTGTAAATAGTCAATGGACAGCATCTTTTAAATTTGCAGGAAAAGATTTAGGTAATTATTATCGGGCTGGGAATTCAACAACTTTTACTTTACCCGTAGCCTCTCAATTTTATCCAGGTGCCTTTCAGTATGGTACTTTTTATAAAATACTAATTCAATTAGTACCACCACATACACCTGGTATTTCTGCTAATCCCGATTCTACTGATTCTTCTGATAATTTCTTTTCTATAAATCCTTCTAATATTATCAATCCTTCAACCGTTGTTTCTCCAAAAGTTTCTGCAGTAACTCCTTCTTCAGGTGCAAGAGCAACTAGCCCAGTTATAGTTCCAATTAGAGCTTGTTTACCAGGTATGCCATCTTGGATTCAAGTATTATCTCCTAATGGGGGAGAAGTGTATCAAGATGGTCAGCAAATTACAATAAAGTGGAAGACTTGTAATATACCGACGACAGAACAAATTGGAATGCAGTTACAATATTATGATATAAATGATTTACCTATTGGAGCTATTTCTTTTGGTTCAAGTGTATCAGTAAACGATGGTATTGAAATTGTTACATTACCAACTATTTCACTTATACAAACTTTCAATCCAAATGCAATTTCTGGACAGCACTTTAAAGTTGAGGTTGTAAGATTAGTAAATCCTAGTATTCAAGATTTTTCTGATAATTTGTTTACAATAAATGGACCGGTGGCAAGTGGAAATATTTATGTAGCGGATTGGGGGAATTATCGTGTCCAGAAATTTGATTCAAATATGAACTATGTTAGTCAATGGGGAAACAATGGAATGTTTTTGGGAACTGACAGTGTTGCTATTGCTCCAAGTGGTAATATTTATGTGTCTGATCATACTAATAAAATCCAAGAATTCACTCCAAACGGAACATATGTAACTCAATGGGGAAGTTATGGTACAGGCAATGGACAATTTAATAACCAAAATGGTCATAGTGGTATTGCCATTGCTCCAAATGGAAATGTTTATGTGGGTGATGTTGAAACCCATCGTATACAGGAATTTACATCTTCCGGTACTTATATCACCCAATGGTCTTCACCTGACAGCAATATTATGTATCCTTGGGATATTGCCATTGCTTCAAATGGAAATGTTTATGTGACAGATTATTACAGTCGTATACTTGAATTTACCTCCAATGGAACTTATGTTACTCAATGGACAGGTCCGGGATCTTGCAGTGGGCATTTCTGTAATCCTCATGGTATCGCTATTGCTCCAAATGGAAATGTTTATGTGTTGGATAATTTTGAAGCTAAAGAATTTGATTCAAGCGGAAATTTTATTCTTGGATGGCAATTTGTTAACAGTGGCACTTATTACGGTGGTAATAGTATTGCCATAGGTTCGAATGGAAATGTTTATATTACAGCCAGTGATTTTAGTAGTGTCCAAGAATTTACTTCAAGTGGTACATATGTAAACGGATGGGGAACTAGTGGTAATGGTAACGGGCAGTTTAATACACCAAAAGGTATTGCTATCCGTAATTAAATTTATTTAAAATAAATAAAACGAAAAAATCCCCCGATTGGGGGATTTTTTGTGTATAATAATAAAATGGCACAAACAAAGGTGATGGTTTTTGGGACATTTGATGGAGTGCACAAGGGGCATTTGGATTTTTTTAGGCAGGCAAGACGGCTTGCTCGAAATTCATATTTGATAGTTTCAATTGCTCGGGATAAAAATGTTGTAAAAATAAAAAAAAGAAAAACTTTTCATTCTGAAAAAGAAAGGTTAATTCTTGTTAAGAAAATAAAATTAGTTGATAAAGTTATTTTAGGCAGTTTGAACAATTATTTAGCCAATATTCTAAAAGAAAAACCACAAATCATTGCCCTTGGTTATGATCAAAAAGTATTTGTGTCAGAATTGCGGGCTGAAATAAAAAAGAAAAAAATAGATTTAAAAATAGTTCGCTTGAAACCCTATAAACAAAATATTTACAAGAATAGTTTACTTCACATCTTGCAAACGAAGGGAAATAAGTAATCCAATTAAAAGAATCGCACCTAAAATATAGAAAAGATAACTAAAAGATGGGACGAGAAGGAGAGTCGGGATAGCAAGTAATGGCGCCAGGACATAAGCGAGCGGATAATTGTTGCGGAAAAAACTGATTGCCGAGTCGTTTTCTGCATTCACGATTTTGAAGAAATAGCTTTCACTCATTATTTCAATTATCCCGGCTCCGGTTCTAGTACCGAATAGAATTAGTGCCCATAGCCATAGTTCCTTACCACTGATTAGTGGAATGAGCAAAGTAAAAAAAGATGCAATGAAAAAACCCCAGATCAACATTTTTTTCTCTCCAATTTTATCCGACATTTTACCTAGTGGATAATCAACTAAGACAAAAGGCAGTAACATAATCGTAAAAACAATACCGATTTCTGACCAACTGAAATGCAAATATTCGTTTAAATAAATCGGTGAATAAATAATCATCCAAACATAAAAGAATTTTAAAATAAAATTAATAAAATAAATTTTTGAAGCATGGATGTTCTCGGTAAAAAATAACAGAGTTTTTTTAATTGAAACTTTTTTATATTTTGGATCTTTGAAATTATGCAAAAATAAAATAAAAATTATGGCAACTAAAATCATAAAGAAAGCTGAGAAAAGATAAACCCCTCGAAAAGAACTTTTATTGATGATAGAGCCTGAGACCATTTGAGCGATTACCCAGGCTGAATTGATAATGGTTAAATAGATGCCACGAAATTTACCAACGGAAGAACTTTTAGAAAAGTCTTCGATAAAAATATCAAGGGAAGCAATAATTAAATTGGAAGCAACAAAATAAATAAAAAAAGCAAAAATCGCGGTAAATTCGTTGTGACAAAAAGCCAGCAAGATTAAAGAAATTAAAATTGAAAAAGAAAGCCAGAAGGAAACAGCTTGATTGCCCAAGCGATTGAGGACCTTGGGCATTTTCAAAAATCCCCCAATAGTCAAAATTGAGGCAATGATATAAAGGGCTCCGATGTAATCTTCCCCGACAAAAGTTTTAAGAAAACTTGAGTTTAGATAAGAAACAAGAGCAATCGGAATTGAAAATAGAAAACCGGCCAAATATATTATTTTTCTGTTTGTTTTCATTAAGCTCTATTGTAGCAAATTTTTTAGACACTTAAAATCACTGGAATAATGAGTGGTCTTTTAGCAGTTTTTTGATATAAGAATTTTGAAATTGTTTCACCCAAATTATTTTTGATTTGATCAAAGTCAATTGGGTTGGTTTTCGGAGCACTATCTTCTATTGTTTTTTTGATAATGATTCGGACTTGGCGAAGAAGTTCTTGATTTTCTTTTAGATAAACGAAGCCACGAGAAATCAAGTCTGGAGATTTTTTTAATTTGCCTGAATTTTGATCAACAAGGGCAATGATGACAAACATTCCATCTTGAGCTAGCATTTGTCGGTCTCGAATAACAACATCTTGAACATCAGAAATAGCGAGTCCATCTACCATCATTGGAGCAGCTGGAGCCCGTTCCTTACGAAGTTCGATTCTTTCTCCATCAGCTGAAATTTCAATAACTGAACCATTATCTGGTACAATGACATTTTTTTCTGGCATTCCGACTTCCATGGCTAATTCTTTATGTAATTCAAGCATAAAATGATTTCCATGAATTGGAATAAAGAATTTTGGATGAGTTTTTTTGTGAAGCCAACGAATGTCTTCTTTGTTGCCGTGACCAGTTGCATGGACGAAATCTTCTCCGGGAGTTCGATAACTGATTATTTTCACTCCTTGGCGAGACAAACCGTCTTTCATTTTTTGAACTTGAAGTTCGTTACCTGGCACGATAGAGGAAGAAAGAATAATCGTATCACCTTTATGTAGAGAAAATTTTGTATGCGATTTATTCGAAGCACGATTGAGAGATGAAAATTCTTCACCCTGGGCTCCAGTCATAAGAACAATTGTTTTATTAGGAGGGTAACTATCTGCCTCTTCGATCGGAACGATTGTCCCTTTTTTTGGTTTGAAAAAGTTGGCTTCACTGGCTACCTCAATGTTGGTTTTGATTGAACGACCATCGATAGCAACTTTTTTACCTAAATTTTCAGCCACTTTTATTACGTGGGTTAAACGAGTGATTGAAGAAGAAAAAGCAGCAATAATTATTCGGCCATTTATTTTTTTAATTAAATTTTCTAGCCCTTGGTGTACTTTTATCTCAGGCAATGAATAGCCCTCGTTTTCTATATTAGTAGAATCAGTCATTAATAAAAGTACTTTGGCTTTATCAAAAATAGAATATTCTTTTTCTTCTTCCTTGGAAACGACGCCATCTATTTGGTCTAATTTATAATCTCCAGGAGTTACAATCCAACCATTTTTTGTTTCAACAATGATACCCATTGAATCAGGAATGGTATGAGTAACACCGAAAAATCTTAATTTAATTTTCCCACACATCATCGTGCCATCTTTTTCAACTACTTCAGTTTTGATAGCTGGTAAGTGAGGGAATTCTGCTTGTCGTTTTTTAATTAAAAGAATAGAAATGTTTCTGGAATAAACTGGTGGATTGCCAATCCGAGAAAGGACAAGTGGCACGCCACCGATGTGGTCCAAGTGCCCGTGGGTGATAAAGAGACCACGGATTTTGTCTTTGTGTTCTTCTAAATAAGTAGTATTTGGAATTACGTAATCAACTCCGGGAGTTTCTTCATTGGAAAAATGCATTCCAGCATCAACCACGATGATATCATTTCCGATTTCAATGGCAGTCATATTTTTTCCAATTTCTTCTACTCCACCGAGTGGGATAATTCTAATTTTACCCTCTTCGAGTGGTGGAATTTTATTTTCGTTAGGATTTTGATATTGATTTTTACTACCACCAAAGCCTTTGTTTCGGTTGCCTCCTTTGCCAAATTTAGAATATTGGTAAGTAGAACTTTTTTGTTTATTTTTTCCTCCTCCAAATTCTCTTTTTGGATTATTCGAAGAATTAAAAGGACGAGCAGGATGATTCTGATGATGGTGGGTAGATTTATTGTTATTGACGGCCTTTAAGCTGTTGGTCGCGTTCTTGGCTGGTTCAATACTGATAGCACTGAAAGATAATCTAGTTTTTTTCTTCATATTTTAGTTAGTTTTTTTATTAATAATTTTAATTAGTTTTTATTTGACAAATATTTTCCAAACATCATTGGTCTCAGTGTACCAAAGATATGAATTTGAAAATCTATCAGAAGTCGAGACGATATGATCTGTCGAAAGACCCTCAAGATTTTTAGAGACAACATAAATAAAATCTGGACTGTACAAAAAGACAGCTGGCATATCTTGTTCGATTTGATTTTCAAATTGGGCGTATTTCAAAACTCGAGCTTTGTCATTGATAGTGATCGAAGCATCTTCTAATAGTTTATCGACTTTAGCATTGGCATACATTGCTACATTTAGCCCTGGATCTTTTCTTTGTGAAGAGTGCCAAAAAGCAAAAAGGTCTGATTCGTGATTTATAATTTCACCGAATAGTAGAGCATCGTATTTGCGAGGACGAATTACTATTTGGTTTAAATCACCAATTTCAAAAGTTTTGACATCAACTTTTATCCCTATTTTAGCTAAATC
This sequence comes from uncultured bacterium, assembly GCA_903888625.1. GTDB lineage: Bacteria > Patescibacteriota > Minisyncoccia > Phycocordibacterales > UBA9973 > UBA9973. The sequence goes on along the minus strand of CAISUD010000035.1, from coordinate 5,483 downwards.
TTGTGCAATTAAATTAGCAGATTCGGCTATTTCAGGAGTATTACCAGTAGAAATAGAAAACCCTAAATCAGATGAACCAGTAATGGTAGTAGTTTTAGTAGTCGTTTTGCCCTTAACAGTTATTTTTTTAGTGCTAGTAGTATTTTTTGTTAAAAATCCATCAGCACCCATTTTCCAACCATCTTTAGCTAAAATATTTTTGGCTTGCGCTACATTTTCTTCATAAGAAGCATTGTTTGTTTCACTTAATTTTTGGTAAGCCATCATATTTGGAGGAATTGGATCATTGATAACTACTCCATAGCCAGCTAAAACTTGTTTGATTATATTATCTTTGTTGATTGCTAGGTTGATGGCTTTAACGACATTTTTGTCAGTAAAAATTTTAGCTTGATTTTGGTTAAAGAAAAGGCCAAAAACTCTTGGTAAAACAGCCGAGTCTATTTGATAATTTTCTTCTCGTAAAATTTCGGCATTGGCTGGAGTGATAGAACTCACTTGGTCCACTGTGCCATTTCTTAAGGCAGAGATCATATCATCTTCGTTGGAATAAAAATGCAAAATGATTTTTCCCAAATAAGGGTTACCTAAAGCAAATTTATTAAAAGAAGAAAGAGTATAAGAATCGATAATCCCAGAAGACTGCTTATTAACATTTAAGACTTTAAATGGACCAGAGCCGATAGGATTGGTATTGGCACTATTTAGTTCAAGTGGAGAACCACTCCATAAAGATTCAGGCATTATCCCGACAGTAGCATTTTCTAAAAATGAAGAGTAAGGTTGTTTTAAAGTAAATTTAACTGTTTGGTCGTCAATTTTTTCTACATTGATACCATCCCAATTTCCTTTAAGTGGACTTTTGATAACTGGGTCCTTAATTTCATTGATGGTGAAGACGACATCATTTGCCGTTACAGGTTTACCATCTTGAAAATAAATTTTATTTTTCAAAGTGAAAGTGTATGTCAAACCATCAGGAGATATTGTATAATTTTCGGCTAAGTCTGGAATTAATTCTCCGTCCGGATTTTTTCTCATTAGTCCTGAATAAACTAAAGAAACTAAATCTTTGTCGGCATCAGAAATTGCGAGGACTGGACTTGCAAAACGTGGAGTACCGATAATACCTTCGGAAAGGGAACCACCACGAGCAGGCACCGCGACCATGAAAGATTTGTTGATATTTTCTAAAATAGCAATAGTGCAAATAAATAGAACCAGTGCTAGTCCAATAAATATTATTTTTTCTTTTTTTGAAAAAGAATAAAAGGCGGATTTAACTTCCGATTTTTTTGGTAATTTAAAACTGCGCACAATATTTTTTAGTTTTTCCATATTTAAAAATAGTTTAGAAATTTAAGTTTAACTTCGAGCTTTTACTATTATAGCCAAAAAAGCAGATAAAGCAAAGAGAATACCACAAACAATAGAAAAATAAAAGAGGAATTTTTCAAAACCTCGTCGAGTATGATGAAAAGAGCCATTGTCGTTGCCACCCAAGGCACCACCAAGACCAGCAGTTGTTTGCTGAAGTAAAATTGCTAAAACTAAAACTATTGAAAGTATAATCTGCACATAAGGCAGTATTTTAGCCACGAATTGCATATGTCCTATTATTGCATAAACTAAATTAAAATGCAATAATATTTGTATGCAAAACAAAAATAGTATGTTAGGTTTGTTTCAAAAATTATTCTTTAACTTTAATGCTCGTCAAATGAAAGATGCCACTTTGGCATATAAAAAACATTTAGATGATGGTGGAAAAATGTTTTTAGCGATGGGCGGAGCGATGTCTTCCGCACAAATGGGGATTACTCTTGCGCCAATGATTAAAAATGAAAAAATTCACGGGATTTCTTGCACAGGAGCGAATTTGGAAGAATCAGTTTTTAGACTTGTAGCACATAATAGTTATAAAGATTATCCAGATTACCGATATTTTACCAAACAAGATGATGAAGATATTTTAAATCGTGGTGAACGCCGGGTGACGGATACTTCTATTCCAGAAGAAGAAGCTTTTCGTGTAGTTGAACCTATCATCTTAAAAAGATGGAAAGATGCCGAAGCAAAAGGCGAGAGATATTTTCCACATGAATATTTTTATCAAGTTCTTTTGTCCGATGAATTGAAAGGATTGTATGAAGGGAATCCAGAACATTGTTGGTTACTCGAAGCAGCGAAGAAAAATTTACCGATAGTTGTGCCAGGTTGGGAAGATTCAACTTTAGGAAATATTTTCGCTGGATATTGCAAAGCTGGCGTTGTGAGTCCAACGGTGATGAAGACTGGCGTGGAATATATGATGTACTTATATGACAGATATACTGAACTTGCAGGTGAAGTGAAAGATGGACCAGGGCTTGGATTCTTTCAAATCGGTGGAGGAATTTCTGGAGACTTTCCGATTTGCGTCGTGCCTTCGATAAAATATGATTTGAAAAAGCCAGTTCGCCCTTGGGGATATTTTTGTCAGATTTCAGATTCAACAACTTCGTATGGATCTTATTCTGGGGCAACTCCAAATGAAAAAATTACTTGGGATAAACTTACCAAAGAAACTCCGATGTTTGTCATTGAATCCGATGCAACTATTGTAGTACCATTTATGTTTGAGGCAATTTTGGATCGGTATAATATTTTGGAGAAATAATTTTTAAAGGTCGTTATTAGTAATAATAAAAAAAATTATGAAAATAAAAAAAGCAATTGGATTTGGTGCTTTAGTTTGGGCAATTATGTTTATTGTAGTATGTATTTTGATTGCATATAAAATGCCACAAAATATGCTTTTCACAATAATTACAACAGTTGTCACTTTAGTCGCAGTTTTCTTTTTTGCAAAAAATATTGCCCCAAAGAATTTCGGAGAAGCAATTTTATACGGTTTAGTTTTTGCAGTAGTTGGAATTATTTTAGATTTTATAATTTCGCAAAGGTTTGCTCCTGATATTTTTAATTCAGTTTTCTATTGGATAAGTTATCTTTTAGTAATTTTGGTTCCAATGTTGGCAGTGAAAAAAGTTCCTCCTGTAGTCCCTCCAACTTCACAAGTTCAATAAATTTAAAGACAATAAAAAAATCCCCTGACGGGGATTTTTTTAGTATTATTCCTTTTTATCTTTTAAAATATCCTCGGCTAATTTTTCAGGGTTTGAAAAACCATATTTTTTAAGTTGCTCCAAAAGATAGTCATACCCCAATTTTTTTATTTCTTCATGAGTTTCAGCTCTATCTTTTTTGTTGGTTTGATAATCTCCGTAGTCTTCTTTTTCTTTTTTATTTATATCTTTTTTCATAAATTTTTATTATTAACTATTAAGCATATACAGGAGAATAAACATTTTTTGATATTTTACTTTGAACTTTGATTGCAAGTTCAATGGTTGGATTAATAAATTCTTCTAATATTGCTTGGAATGAAACGTAAGGAATAAAATCCCGATTGTCTTTATAATTAATTTTTTCTAAATATTTTTCATATTTTAATTTAACTTTGCAAAGCTCTTTTAAAATTGTATCAGCATCTAAAGTCATTTTTTCTATTGCTTCTTTGTCACAAGTTTTTGTTTTTTCGCAGGTTTTATTCATGGTGTTTAATGTGGTATATTTTTTTGTAAGTTCATTCATTCCTAGTATTTCTTTTGTTCCTTCTAACTGTTCTTTATTTAATGCAAATATTACTTCTTCTCTATTTTTAAAGGATTTACTTTCAATTTCACTTTGAACAAAACCTTTACTTTCTATATTAACTTCGTTATATCTATTTAATCTAAAATCATCAAAAAGTTTTTTAAGGACTACAGCTGGATTGATGCTAGAATGACTTGCGTCGCTTAATTCCAGGGCTTTGTTCTTAGTATTATGTTCAAGAAATTCATCGATAAGTTTATTAATATCCTCATCGGAAATTATCTCGATATTTGGCCTTTGATCTTTGGTTAATTGGTCACTGTCTACCTTTTTTTCAAATTTTTCTCCTAAAATAAGTGAAATTAATTTTTGTAATCTAAGAGGAAATTTATTTTTAATTTTTGTTAAGCAGCGATCATCTATTTGGTATTTTTGAAACTCGATATAAGCAACTTGTAGGTAAAATTTATAAATTCCTTCTCTGTCTGAGAAGTTTATCTCAATATTATTTTTTTCATAAATATTAATATCAGTCGATTCTAATCCAGGATTATTGATTCCATTTTTCGGTTTCAAAGGGTCAACATTTTGAGCAAAGGCTTCTACTTCGATTAATTTTCCACTTGATGTTAATATTCTAGCAAATATTTTTTTACAACCATTTTTTTCATTTTTAAAATTTTCCATATCTACAACTTTTAAGTCTTGAATTTTTCCTTCGATTTGTAGTTTTTGAAATTCTGCTAAAACTTTTTCATAGTCTGGTTCGGCAAAAATTACATCAATATCTGCTGGGTGGTCGGTTGTTTGTCCTTCCACAAAGGATGCTGCTGACCCAGTAATTTCCCAAAGATTTTTTGGGTGAGCATTTTTAAATATTGTACCGATGGTGCAAAATGCTTCTGTGATGTCCTCGGAAAAATTATTGAATTTTTCAATTCTAATGTCGTCAGCTTTATTCTTGCCTCGTTCAATCTTCCTAGTGGTTGGTTCAATATATTCTATTTTTTCGGAAGTTTTCTCTTTTTTCTTATTAATAAATTTAGGCACTGATTCAGATTCAAACATTCCTTAATTATACTGCACTAATCTCATTTAAACAACATTATATAAATACCATATTTATAAAGGTTTTTAGTGATAGTTTTTCCCCTTGACTTCAAAATTCATTTGATATATACTCTCTCAGTGACGCTATCTATGTAGGTATGCGTTTTAATTTTCGGTATCTTTGACAAATTAATAGTTTGAGAACTAGCCCTGCTAGGAGCAGGGCTAAGTGCAAGTTTAGTTTGTTTTTTAAAGTAATATAAATAATTTTTAGAGCAACGATTAAATTCTAACGAAAGGCAAAATATTTATCTATGTAATAGAATACAGAGATCTGTTTTTTGTTTTGTTTCGTTCTAATTTTTAGTTAGAGTTTGATCCTAGCTCAGGATGAACGCTGGCGGCGTGGATAAGGCATGCAAGTCGAACGGACTTCATTTTTCCCTAGATGCGATTATATCAAGTCAAAGGTCGTTTGAAGTTAGTGGCGAACGAGGTAGTAATACGCAGGAACTTCCCCCAAAGTCCCGAATAATCCGGAGAAATCCGGACTAATACGAGATGGTCTCGCAAGAGTAAAGTTTTAACGCTTTGGGAAAGGCCTGTGCGGTATCAGCTAGTTGGCAGTGTAAAAGACTACCAAGGCTATGACGCCTAGGGGGAGTGAGAGCTTGGCCCCCACCGATGGTACTGAGACACGGACCATACACCTACGGGTGGCTGCAGTCGAGAATCTTCCACAATGGACGAAAGTCTGATGGAGCGACGCCGCGTGATTGATGAAGTCCCTTTGG
>CAISUD010000034.1 GCA_903888625.1 uncultured bacterium | reverse complement strand
GGAATTACAGCTGGTGGGGCAGGGGATAAAAAAATCCAAATTTTTTCTTCACCTTTTACCGAGTGGACAAGCTGGTGGCCAAATAATCGAATGATAACTTTAACCACCAAACCTTCTGTCGGGGTACCAGGCTATATGTATGCTGTAGATCCCAACAAAAAAGATTTAAATAAAATTTTAAGTGGGGTAAATGGACTCACAACCTTGACTAGCCCTAGTGGAAAATTAGTTTTGTATAGTAATGATAATTTAAACCTAAGTATTTACAATACTGATACCAAACAATCCACTTCAACAGGACTTAAAACCTTGCCTGAAAAATGTGTTTGGAATAAATTAAGTAATGCTGTATATTGTGCAGTGCCAAAATTCATAGACCAAACTAATTATCCAGACATTTGGTACCAAGGACAAGTTTCTTTCTCTGATGATCTTTGGAAAATAGATGTTTTAGATGGCACCACAAGTCTAATTTCCGACCCAAGTGTAGTAGGAGCTGATATAGATGGGATTAAATTAGCCATAGATGATAATGAAAATTATCTATTTTTCATCAATAAAAAAGATTCTTATCTTTGGGAGCTTTCCCTCTAATAGGAATAAACAAAGCAATACCTAAAAAGGGTACAGATTTTTTGAAGCTTAAAAAATCCTGAAGTTTTCGTGCCGTCGCACTCAAAACCCCCTTTTTAGGTATTGCTTTGTAGTTAGAACTAAATAGCTCCAATATATTTAATAACTACTCGACGAGAAAGGCCTTCCCCAGTGGATTCTGTCTTGAGATCTGAAGCAGTCGATAAAAATTCATGGACAATTCTGCGGTCAAAAGCCGACATTGGATCAACTTCAATATTAGATTTAAAATAGCGGGCTCGCTCTGCCATCATATGGGCAATCGCGTGAATGCTTTCAATTCGTCTCTTTTGAAAGCCATTTATGTCTATTAAAAGAGATTTTGTAATTCCCCCATCTACTTGATAAGGAGAGGGGGCAAGGGGTGAGGTTTTTGCTTCAATTATTTTTCTAACTAAATGATTCAACGCAGAAAGAACTTCGCCTCCTCGGCTAGTAAAAGTATAAGGATCATTCACTTCAACTGAAAACATCGTCATTCCCGTGCCGTCGCTTGATGTTTGTTCAGTGAAACTTATCTCTTTAACTACGACATTTGTTTTTTCAATCAATTCTTTTATTAAATTTTGGATTTCTTGATTGTTCATTTTATTTAAATATTCTCTTTTATTACTAAAGCCTGCAAGCCTTTCTTTTTGGCATACATTTGCTGAGCTATAGTAAATATATTACTGGTAATCCAGTATAAAGCAATAGCCCCTGAAATTCGATAGGCAATAAAGGCAACCAGGATAGGGAAGACGTATTTCATTTGCATATTCATACTTTTGCCAAAACTTTCTTGGAAAGAACCAGTTTTTTCAAAAGAAGCCGTTGGTTTAGGCATAAAGTAAGCTTGAAAGAATTGTGAAACTCCAGCTAGAATAGCTAAAACTAAACTCTTTTGCCCAATATCTAAACCAAGGAAATGCATATTCATTACAGCTGGTACATGGATGAATGAATATAGAATTCCATTATCAAACTTGATTCCCTTAAAGAATACATAATATAAAGCAAAAATTATTGGGATCTGAATTAAAACCAAAAGACAGCCTGAAAAAGGATTGGTTTTGTGCTTTTTATATAAATCCATTGTGAGCTTTGCTTGTTCTTCTTTACTCTTACCACTTTTCTTGATCTTGTTTATCTCTGGCTCTAGGAGCTTCATTTTGGCTTGATTTTCAATGGAACGTTGAGAAAGGGGAAAGAGTATCGCTTTGACTAAAATAGTGAGCATTACAACAGCTACTCCAAGATTGCCTCCAGGAATAATAAGCACAAAAATGGCCAAAATATTAACCAGTGGTTTATATAAAATTGCGTTCCAAAGATTACCTAGCATTTTCTCATTCTACAGTAAAAAGAATATAATTACAAATTATTTTAGCAAGTCTATATGCTCTTTTTGCCAAGGATGACAACGGAGGATTCTTTTAATTCCTAAATAAATACCTTTTCTCGCTCCGTATTTATTTATTGCTTCTTTAGTATATTCTGAACAAGTAGGGATGAAAACACATCTTGGTCGCATTAATGAACCAATGTGTTTTTGATAAAAGTTAATTAATTTTATCCCGTTAGAAGCTATGCTATTTTTTCTCTTATTTATCATATAATCTATTTTACTAATTAAAAGGCTTCTAACGGGATTTTATGCAAAATTGTTTTGATTTCATCTTCAACTAAAATTACTGAACTAATTTCTTTTTTAAAAATAAACACTCCTGTAATCCCAAGAGGGAATAAAGATAAATGTTTTTCTAAAGCCGAATATCCTCGACGTCGAAGTAAATTTCTTTTAACTGCTAGCTTAGCAACACTTTTTGGGCAAATAAAAGAAACTCGCGGTGGTAAGAGTTTTTGCAGCGACAAACTGGCTTCGTTTTTTGGAGCAAAAAAATTCTTACCACCGCGAGTTTCTAGAATATATTTAAAAGTTAAATTAGGCGAATTCAAAAATCTTCCTTTTTTAAAGATTTCTTCTACTCCTTTTGTATTTACTCTATTTTTCTTTGAAAGCATCAAAAATTAAACAGCGAGCTTGGCTCTGCCTTTTTGTCTGCGTCTAGCAAGTACTGCTCTGCCATTCTTAGTTTTAGATCTAACTAAAAAACCATGAGTTTTAGCTCTTTTTCTCTTATTTGGTTGATATGTTTGTGACATAATTCTATTCTATCCTAAAAAAGGGTACTAGGCAACTAGGCACTAGGCTTTAGCTAATGCCTAATGCCTAGAGCCTAAGGCCTGAGTTCTCCACAGCTTATCAACATAGTTAATAAGTTTTAAGAAGTTTTATATATTCCAATACATAGTATAATAACACCAATGGATACGAAGCAACTTTGGAAAAGATGTTTAGTAGAAATTGAGACTGGTGTTTCAAAAGCTAATTTTAGTACCTGGTTTAAAAATACTTCTATTCTACGAGAGGAGACTGGCATTGTATATGTCGGAGTGCCAAATGAGTTCGTTCGTGATTGGCTCAAAAATAAATACCATAAACTAATCACCAAAACTATTGCTGATGCTTATGAAAATATGCGAGCAGTGGAATATGTCATCACCAAACTTGAAACAGACCGCCAAGAGCTTTCAAATATAAATCAACCATATCTAAATAAAGAATTGCCTTTAAAAGACTTATATATAAACCCAGATGATAATCTAAATCCTCGTTATCGTTTTGATTCTTTTATTGTTGGGGGTTTTAATGAATTAGCTTATGCTGCTTCTCAAGCAATTATTGATAATCCAGGCACGAAATACAATCCATTTTTTATTTACGGTGGCACTGGCCTTGGTAAAACCCATCTAATCCAAGCTGTCGGGAATGCTATTAAAGAAAAGTACCAAGATAAAAAAGTTCATTATATGACGCTAGAAAAATTTGCTACTGATTTTATTAATTCCCTACAAGGGAATAAAGCTAATTCATTTAAAGAAAAATATCGTAAATATGATCTCTTAATCATCGACGATATTCAGTTCATCGGTAAAATGGAAAAAATTCAAGAAGAACTTTTCCATACTTTTAATACTTTCTATGAAAACAATAAACAAATTATTTTTTCTTCCGACAAACACCCAAATCACATCCCAGAATTAGCCGACCGATTAAAATCTCGTTTTTCAGCTGGAATGATTGTCGACATTAGCGAACCAGAATATGAATCGCGTTTAGCAATTTTAAAGGTAAAAACACAAGAGTTGGGAATAAGTTTTGAACCAGAGATTTTAGAATATATTGCTTCGGTAATTTCCGGTAATATTCGAGAACTAGAAGGTAATTTAAATATCGTTATTTGCCAATATCGCTTGAAAAATAAGGCTCCAACTCTTGCTGAAGTAAAAAATTTAATCAAAAACAATATTAAACCAAAAAAGAATGTGAATATTAAAGACGTCGTTAAAACAGTTGGGGAATACTATAGTTTGGAAGAAACTTCTATTTACGAAAAGACTCGACGGAAAGAAATTGTGAAGGCTCGCCAAGTTGTGATGTATTTACTTCGAGAAGATTTTAATGTTTCATATCCTTTAATTGGGCAGAAGCTTGGTGGTAAAGACCACACCACGGTTATTCATTCATATTTAAAAATAAAAGCCGACATAAAAAATGATGCCCAGTTATTACAAGAATTAGAACAAATTCGTGCCTTGTTTAAATAGTGTTAATAAGTATTTAAAAAGGGTGGATAAAAAAGGAAAACTTTTAAAAAAAATTTTAAAAATAAAAATAGAAAGAAAATAAAAAAAGTTATTAGTTAAAAATTAAAAGAAAAATCATTAAAATAAGTATTTAAAATAAAATAAAAATTAGTTATCCACTTATCAACAGGTCTAATAGTATTAATAAATTAAATATATAAGATATAAACATATGATCAAACTAGAATGTGAAATAGAAAAAATCAAAAATGCAATTTACCAAACAGAGAGGATTACTGGTAAAAATTTAACTTTACCAGTTCTCGGGTCTATTCTTTTTATCGCCTCTGGTAAGTCTTTAAAAATGAGAGCCACTAATTTAAGCTTAGGAATCGAGATAGAAGTACCAGCCAAAGTCGAAGAAGAAGGTACTGTAGCTGTTTCTGGGTCAGTTTTGACTGGAATATTTTCTAATATTTTTCAAAAAGAAAATGTTGTGCTTGAAGAAAAAGATGGGAATTTATTAATTAAAACCAAAAAAAGCCAGATTAAATTAAAATGCCAACCCAATGAAGATTTTCCGACGATTCCAAAAGTTACTGGTAATAAATTTGAAATAGATTCAAAAAAGTTAATTGATGGTATAAAATCAGTTTATTATAGTTCTTCAGTTTCTGATATTAAACCCGAGATTTCTAGTGTTTATTTTTATTCCAAGGATGATAATTTAGTTTTCGTCTCCACCGATTCTTTTCGTTTAGCTGAAAAGAAAATAAAAGTAAAAAATATTGAAGAAGTACCTGGAATTTTAATTCCATTTAAAAATGTCCCGGAAATTTTGCGAGTTTTTGGAGAATTTGGTGGGGAAGTTGAAATTTGTTTTAATAAAAACCAGATTTCTTTTTCTTCCGATAATGTTTATCTGACTTCTCGGGTGATTGATGGTATTTTCCCAGACTATCCACAAATTATTCCAAAAGAATCAAAGACCGATTGTGTGGTTTTAAAACAAGATTTATTAAATGCTTTGAAACTCTCGAATATTTTTTCAGATAAATTTAATCAAGTAAATTTAACCGTTAAACCAAAAGAAAAAGTTTTTGAACTTTCATCTCAAAATAATGAAGTTGGAGAAAATAAGACTTATTTAGATGGAGCTTTGTCTGGAGAAAATGTAGAAGTTAGTTTTAATTACAAATATTTTGTCGATTGTTTGCAGTCTATCAATACCGATAGTGTTTCCATTAGATTTAATCAATCTTCAAAACCAATTGTAGTTTCTGGAGTATCCGACAATTCTTTTATTTATTTAATAATGCCGATGAACAGATAGGAACTAGGCATTAGGCTCTAGGCACTAGCTTAAAATACAAAATTACAAACATGTTTGAAATTAAAGATTTATTAGGTAGATTTAGTAAACTTCTCGAAACCGGCGAGGGTAGTAAAAAATTAGTGCAAGATACTGTGAAGGAGGTCACTAATATTTCAATTGAAACTAAAGATATTAAAATAAAAAACGGCACGATTTTTCTAAATATAAAACCATTATACAAAAATGAAATTTTTCTCAAAAAAGGTCAAATTTTTTCTAAATTAAATAATCTTCTAGGCAAAAAATCACCAAAAGATTTTAGGTAACTATTCCCCTACATTAAAAGTGGTATCAGTTTCTCCGCGGTTATAGACTGAATCGTAGGAGATTATTTTTAGATCATTGATTTCTTTTAGTTGATCAAGAGATGATGGAGTAAACGAAAAACTAAACGGTGCTTTGGAAGTTCCTAAATAAACATTATTAATAAAAATATCAATTTTTTGAAGTGGGTATGGGCCAGTATTTGAAATTTTTAATTGGATTTTTTGGTTTGGGGAATATGTATCGGTAGTATTTGGAACAATCACAGAAACCAATGGCTTTCCTGCGTCAGTATGAACGCTGTCAGTACCAACTGGTGCACTTGCCCAAGTTACAATTGGATAATTACCAGAATGAGATGCCCACCAATTTTGAACTGGAATTTCCCAATGATTAAATTGTGAATCATCATATGGATTGGATGGTGGAGGCCCGGTAATATCACTTCTTTTTACCCAATACAAAATTGAATGCACATTCGTGATAACTTTTTCTTGTTTAGTTTCAGTTGGAGTATTGGCAGTTGCTAAGAGGCCTGAAATTTTATCAATAAAATAATGATCGTTGCCTTGCCAAAAACCTCTTAAAATTGGTTTTACCGTCTCTGGGTCGGTAACTAGATTTGGGGCTTCAAATTTTTCAGTTGGTAAGCTAGCCATAGTGGCAGTCATAAATTTATTCCAGATTGGTGCAGCGATAGCCGAGCCACCACTTTTCATAGGCTTGTTGTTGTTATTTCCAGCCCAGACGCCGACTACAATCGATGGTGTATATCCGATAGTCCAAGCATCTTTATCGTTGTTGGTAGTACCTGTTTTGACAGCAGTGTTTGGGATATTTAAAGCAGAGTTGGCACCGAAAGTCGGAGTTCTGGCTTTATTGTCGGAAAGGATATCAGAAATTATTAATGCTGTATTTTTTGGCAAAACTTCTTTTTCATTTGGAGTGTATTGTTCCAGAATAGTTCCATCTTGGTCTTGTACCTCTAGAATTCCAGTCGTCGGATTTTTTGTTCCATTATTAGCAAAAACTCCGTAAGCACTCGTCATATCAAGTAGTGTAGTCTCTCCACCTCCGATAACTAAAGTAAGTCCATAACGACTTGGGTCAGTCAGAGTGCTAATTCCCATATTTTCAGCAACATTAATAGCGTCTTTAGTACCAACCAAATAGAAAAGTTTTACTGCTGGAATATTGATAGATTGAGCGAGAGCATTCCGCAGGCTCATTGGTCCACGAGTTTTTCCATCAAAATCTTGTGGCATATAACATTCACTTTGGTTGTGGCTAGGGAGTGCTTTGCCATAAGCACTACAATTTGTATCAAATTCAGTTGGTAAATCAAACAATACTGTGTCTGGAGTAAAACCTTTATTAAAAGCTGTGGCATAGATAAAAGGTTTAAAAGAAGAGCCTGGTTGTCGGCCAGCGGTAGTGACATTGAAATTTCCATCAATATTTTTATCAAAATAATCTCGCGAACCAACCATTGATAAAATCTCTCCAGTTTTTGGGTCAATGGCGACTAACGCAGCGTTAGTCGCATTGTAAGTTTTTTCATTTTGCAAAGCTCCATCTTTTACAATTGTCTCTGCTTGTTGTTGTAGATTGTAATCTAGAGTTGTAGTAACTTTTAATCCACCTTGTTCGACAGTGTCGACTCCATATTTTTGTTCTAAATAATCTTTTATATAAAAAACAAAATGTGGAGCTTTTATGCCACCAGTTTCTTGCGGTAGGAAAGTTACAACTTCATTTTTAGCAGAATTGTATTGTTCCGGTGTAATGAATTTTAAATCAAGCATTCGAGAGAGTACTAAATTTTTACGAGCTTCAAGCTTGGCTCTATTTTTACCATAAGGCGAAAGGGTAGTTGGTGATTGGGGAAGTGAAGCGATATAAGCCGACTGTGCCAAATCTAAATTAATTGCATCTATTCCAAAATACATTTTGGCTGCTTCTTCCACTCCATAAATATTTCCACCATAAGGAGATTCATTTAAATAAGCTTCCAAAACTTTTTCTTTAGTCATAGCTCGGTCAATTTTGATTGCTAAAATCCATTCTTCAATTTTTCGCAAGATTGTTTTATTTGAATTAAGTAAAGTATTTTTTACTAATTGTTGAGTAATAGTTGAACCACCTTGAACTTTGCCAGTGTGCAGTAGGTCTGCCAACCCTGCTCGGATAATTGAAGTTATTCGAATCCCACCTTCATTGTAAAAATTTGAGTCTTCAATGGCGACGGTAGCATTTTTGATATTTACGCTCATTTGGTCAAAAGGAATACTAGTTCTTTTTACATCATTATTTATATCGTAAAGCAAAATCTGTCCAGTTCGGTCATAAATTTTAGTAGAATTGATGGTTTTACGGGTCTCGAAAGAGTGAAAATCTGGGATTTTTATGGAAAAAACCCAAAAAATAATAGCACTTGAAAGTACTAAAAAAATACTTATGCCAAACATCAACAGATTTTTTAGAAAACGTTTGTTTTTGAATTTCTTTAACATTATCTTTAAGTATAGCAGAAATATGTTATAATCATATAGTTATGAAAATTATTACTGATGAAAAAAAAATAGACGAAATTTTAACTCGGGGGGTGGAAGATATTTTTATTAAAGAAGATTTAAGAAAAAAACTTTTATCCGGAGAAAAACTAAGAATAAAATTAGGGATAGATCCAACCAGTCCTTATATCCATATAGGACGAGCAATTACTCTTCGTAAATTAAGAGACTTTCAAAGATTGGGTCACCAAGTTATTTTTATTATTGGAGATTATACCGCAAAAATAGGAGATCCATCAGACAAATTAGAAAAAAGACCGATGTTGACTGAAAAACAAATAAAAAGTAATTTAGAAAAATATTTAAAGCAAGTCGCACTTATTTTAGATATGAAAAATGTTGAAGTGAAATATAATTCTAAATGGTTAAAAAAAATGAATTTTATTGAACTTGGACATTTATTGGAATGTTTTACCGTTCAGCAAATGTCCAGGAGAAGAAATTTTAAAGACAGGTTAGATGCAGGGTCTGATATCTTTGTGGTTGAGTTTTTATATCCTGCACTACAAGGGTATGATAGCGTTGCAGTAAAAGCCGATGTAGAAATTGGAGGATTTGATCAGCTCTTTAATTTAAAAGCTGGGAGAACAGTACAAAAAAGATACGGGCAAAAAGAACAAGATATTATGGTTCTTTCAATGTTAGAAGGAACAGATGGAAGAAAAATGTCTTCGTCTTGGGGAAATATTATTTCCATTGTTGATAAACCTGAAGATATGTTTGGGAAAGTTATGTCATTAAAAGATGAATTAATTTTGAAATATTTTTTACTTACAACTGATTTAAGCTTTGAGGAAATAGATAAAGTAAAAATTTCTTTAGAAAAAGGCGAAAATCCAAAAGATATTAAAACCAAACTAGCTTATGAAATCGTAAAAATTTATCACGGAGAGAAAAAAGCTAAAGAAGCAGAGGAGAATTGGGAGCGGGTTTTTTCTAAAAAAGAAATTCCAGATGAGATGCCTGAAATTATTGTTTCAGCAGGTGAATTATTGAGTGAAGTTTTAGTTAAAAATAAAATTTTAGATTCAAAAGGCGAGTGGCGCCGGTTGGTAGAAGGTAGTGCAATTCATGATTTAGAAAAGAATGAAAATATTAATGAGGTAAATTTAAAAATTACCAAGAATTTAAAGCTCAAAATCGGCAAGAAAAAATTTATTAAAATTCTACTAAAATAAAAATAAACAGGCGTTGCCTGTTTATTTTTATTTTGTGTTTTTAGTATTCATTATCGAGCATACCATCAGCTTCTGCTCCGCCATCTCCAATATCTTCTCCTTCGAGAGGGTCATCGATGTCTTCACCAAAAAGATCACCGTCATCTTCTTCGTTTAATTTGAAACTTTTTTCTTCAACTTCCTCCTCATCATAGTCCATATGATATATTTTTGAAAAATTTTTTAAAAACGACCTACTAATAAAACTAACTTTTTAATTTTATTTATTTTTATCAAAAAAAGATTTGTTTAGCAATAGGAAAAAACCAAAACTGTGGATAACCCTCAGGCAAGGCTCAGGGCAAGCTATTTAAGGTGGGCAAAAGCAGTGAGTGCTATAGCAATAGCATCAAGTTCATCATCAGATTCTTTTTTATTTGAGTCAACCCCGTTAGAGGTAGAGGGTCGCTGCGAGCCCTCGCGACCTCTAACGGGGTCAATATCTACAAGGATTTTTACCATTTTAATGATTTGTTTTTTGTCAGC
The DNA here is from genome assembly GCA_903888625.1 of uncultured bacterium. Taxonomy (GTDB): domain Bacteria; phylum Patescibacteriota; class Minisyncoccia; order Phycocordibacterales; family UBA9973; genus UBA9973. The sequence continues at coordinate 17,312 of CAISUD010000034.1, read as the reverse complement.
TTTCCCATATCCAGTGGTTGCAATTTTTATTTGTGGAGGTGAAGCCTCAAATATTTTGAGCCCAGCTGAAACGGCTTCATAAATTACAACTCCTCTGGCTTCAGCTACGTGCATTACTGTTTTGTGGTTTGTTGTTAGAAATAAAGTTTCAATCGCCAAAACTTCTGGTTTGTATTTTTTTATAACTCTTTTAACTTCTTCTCCTATTAATTTTAGTCTTTCTGAAAATTCCAATTTAGCCGAAGTCTGAAAACACTCAGAAAAAATTACTTGCTCTTTACCTTGAGCTTTGTCGAAGGGTTTTTGGCCGCTTTTGTTTTTTTCTAATATAGCGACTCCCAATCTTTCAAACCCTGGATCAATGCCTAAAATTTTCATAAATTTTTATTCTGCATTAGTGTAGACGTCTTGGACGTCATCGTTTTCTTCTAATTCTTCTACTATTTTATCCAAAAGTTCTAAGTCTTCATCAGAAATTGTGGTTGTAGTATTTGGTTTCCAAATCATTCCTTCGGGTGTTCGTTCCTTGGTAAAATTCCAAGCAACTGATCCGATGCCACCTAAAGCAAAACCATTTTTTACTAAAATATGTTTTACATCTTGCGCGGTCCGATTTTTACTGTCGGTCAAAGTTTCAATAATAATTCCAACGCCACCGGGGCCGTAGGCTTCATAAGTGATAGATTCCATTTTTGTGCTTGGTTCACCTCCTTTTTTTACAGCTTTTTCAATAATATCTTTTGGCATATTTACTTTTTTAGCTTTTTCGATAGCCGAACGAAGACCCGGAGAATCTTTGCCACCAGATAATTTTGCTTCAACTGAAATAAATCGCACCAATTTAGAAAAAATCTTGCTTTTCTTAGCATCACTAACCCCTTTCTGTCTTTTTATTTGACTCCATTTGTTATGACCGGACATAGAGATATTATACTATAAAAAATTAATTAAATTTAATCTCACCCCTGACCCCTCTCCTGAAAGGAGAGGGGAAGATAGACAGATTGTGAATTTTTATGATATTCTTTTAATATGAATGAGAATTTTTCAAGAAATGATTTAGCAAAAAAATTCAAAACTCTTCCAATAGAAGAAAGAGAAGCTTTTTTGAATAAAGAAAAAGAAAAGCCAGAATATTGGAATGCAAGAACTAGTAAAATCAAAGAAAGACAAAAAGAAGAAGAAATCGATGGAGGACTTGGTGTATTAGTAAAAAATAAAACCATATATCATGGCTCTGGGATTAGTGAAATAAAAAAATTTGATCCAGCAGAAGATACTACTGTTGGTAGTGGGGTCTATTTTACATCTGAAGCTAAAGATGCTATTGGTTATGCAAAAATTCGAGCTAAGGGAGAAAGAAATGAGCGTAGAGCAGATGGAAAGCAGGTTATAAAAAATGCGCAGCCGATTATTTATGAAGCATCAATTAAAAATATGAAGTTATGTGATTTGCGAAAAAATGAAAATGTAAAAAAAATTTCAATCGGATATAGAAAAATTTTATTAGAAAAAGTATTAGACCCAAATACTGGTAGGCATGAGCGTAATGCCGCAAATTGGGTTATAGAAAAAATTGACGAAGGAATTATTAGAGCAGGGGTAGTAAAAGAAATGGCTCAAACTAATGGGGAATTATTTAGTAATTATATTAAATCTTTGGGTTATGAGGGGCTAATTGCACTAGAAGGAGGAGAAGATGGGAATGGGAATCACGATACTTATTTAATTTTTGATCCAGATAAAATAAAGATAATTGAAGAACATAAAATTACAGAATAAATTTTATTGATTTCGGTAAATTCTATACTGGCAAAAGATCTTATATAAAAAGCGAAAATCCCGCTTTTGGCGGGACCGCATGATTAGTAAGATTACTCTTACATTTAATAGGATAGCAAAAAATTAAAGTAAAGTCAAAAGTTATCCACAGGAGCAAAAACCAAAAATTTTTAGCAAGGAACGACCTTAAATTCAAAATTCTCAAGGTCGCACCTTTCTAAAAATTAAAGGGTTTTTATATGTCAAAGTTATACACAAGCCCTTTGTATATTATGTTGACATCAGTGTCGGTGTCATATATACTCTAAATATGATTAAACATATATTTTTATTAGAATTACGAAAAGTTAGCGGTCTTTCTCAAGCTTTTATGGCACAAAAAATAGGGGTTTCCCGTGCTAGCTATATTGAAATTGAAAAAGGGGCGAAAGAATTAACTCTTTCGCAGGCTCAAAAAATTGCTGAGATTTTTAATCTTTCCCTTGAATCACTTATCGCAGGTAAAAAAAATTCTGAAATAGAAGTATCTTTTAAAAAAGAAAAAAAGAAAGAGGACTTGCAAGAAATTCGTATTGACGTGCCACAAAAAAATCTTAAAAAATTCAAAGAAGTACTATTGTATATCTTAGAAAAAGTAGGAAGTAAACCAAATGTTGGAATGACGGTTTTATATAAACTTCTTTATTTTATTGATTTTGATTATTATGAAAAATTTGAAGAACAGTTAATTGGGGCTACATACATTAAAAATCATTTTGGTCCAACTCCGGTGGAATTTAAAAAAATTGTTGAGAATTTAGAATCAAAAGGAGAACTTGAAACGGTAAAAAGTAAATATTTTTTACATGAACAAACAAAATATTTACCTCGCCGACAACCCGACATTTCTGTTTTAAATGCACAAGAAATTAAGCACATAGATGAAGTTCTTTCTAGACTTTCTGATAAATCAGCAACAGAGTTAAGTGATTATTCTCACAAAGATGTACCTTGGATTTCTGCAGAAGAAGGCCGACCTTTGTCTTACGAATCTGTATTTTATAGAACTAAGGATACGTCTGTTAGAGAATATGAATTCGATTAAATATAAAAATATTACTGAGTTTGAAAAAGATCTAAAAAGATTACTCAAAAAATTTAAAACACTTGAGGAAGATCTTTGTGTTGCAAAAAGAAATGCAATTGAGTTATATCATTTACATAATATAAACAACGAAGCAGTATTTCCTATCCCAAATTTTTGTTCTCCTGAATTAAGGATTTGTAAACTGAAAAAGTTTGCGTGCAAATCATTAAAAGGACGAGGAGTTAGAAGTGGTATAAGAATTACGTATGCTTTTTGTGCAGAAACTAAAACAATAGATTTTATTGAAATTTATTTTAAGGGTGAAAAAGAAATGGAAGATAAAGAGAGAATAAAAGAATATCTGAAATCAAAACTATATTAATTTACTCTGTAAATTTGTTGGCACGTCGAAACCCATATGTGTGTATGCTTTTTCGGTGGCGACTCGGCCACGGGCGGTGCGTTCTAGGAGGCCAAGTTGGATAAGATATGGTTCAATGACTTCTTCGACTGTTGCTTCTTCTTCGGACATTGCGGCTGCCATAGTTTTCAAACCGACTGGTCCGCCTTTGAATTTTTCAATTAAAATTTCTAAAAATTTTCTATCAGAACTATTTAAACCGATTTCATCTATCGAGAGCATTGCCAATGCTTCTTTGACTGTTTTTTTATCTAAATTTTTCTTACTGACTTGAGCATAGTCTCGAACTCTTTTTAAAAAATAATTTGCAGTTCTTGGAGTGAAGCGACTACGTTCGGCAATTTCGTTTAATGCGTCTTCTTCTAAATGAGCATTTAGTAATTTACTAGATCTTTTCACAATTTCAGCAATTTCTGGGTTGGAATAAAATTCCAAACGAAAAACCCCACCAGAAAATCTGGAACGTAATGGCGCCGAGACGAGAGCCACTCGAGTGGTGGCAGCAATCAAGGTAAAAGGGGATAAATCAAGCTGAATAGTCCTGGCAGACGGACCTTTACCAATAATGATATCTAAAACACCAGATTCCATGGCAGGGTAAAGGACTTCTTCGACAGTTTTATTGAGTCGGTGGATTTCATCTATAAAGATAATATCTCCCGGAGAGAGGTTGGTCAGAATAGAAGCCAAATCCCCAACCTTTTCTATGGCAGGCCCGGAAGTTATCTTCATTTGCCGGCCAGTTTCACGGGCGATGAGGTGGGCGAGGGTAGTTTTCCCCAAGCCTGGAGGGCCATAAAAAAGAATATGCTCTGGAATATGCCCACGTTCCGAAGCTGCCTGTAAAAGGATTTTAACGTTGTCTTTTATATGTTTTTGACCAATATACTCTTCCCAACAGGCTGGACGAAGAGCTTGATCTAAATATATTTCTTCAGTTTTTTCTTCTTTTTTTTTAGACATTTCTTTCCAGTATTTATTTTTATGCTTGACATTATTTTATAATATGCTATACTCGGTACAGGACATTATCAACACGATATTCACATTATAGCATTTGCCAAGTTTCAAATATAGTATAATAAAAATATAGAGAAGGCTTTAATCTCTAAGCAATCAGCCCCCGGTTATACAAATTCGCGTAGGACGTTCTGGCACTTTTATTAGTTCGCTGGTGCCATCCTTCAAAAATTTGTTACTTTTGGAGTTTAACTCTAAAAGGATTGTTTGGAGATTAAAGCTTTTTTTATTCCTCGTTTAAATCTACCACCCCCTTCACTTCTTCGAGCGAAGTAATACCATTTAAAATTTTCACAATACCGTCTTGGCGCATGGAGAGGATGCCTTGCTTGGCAGCAACTTTTTTAATTTCTCTTTCACTTGGGTTTTCTGGAATTATTTTTTCTATTTCTTCGTCTGTTTTAATTGCTTCAAAAATTCCAATTTGTCCTTTGTATCCGGTCATATTACATTTTTCACAACCAACTGCCGTAAACATTTTGATTGGAGCATTAGGGTTAAGATTGTAATCCGAAAGTTTTTTGCCTTCATCTTTAATATTATCCATTACCATTTTAATAAGTTTTCCATCTTCTTCATTTGGAATTGTTTCTTTTTTACAAGCGGGACAAAGTCGACGGACCAGACGTTGAGCCATAGATAGTGATAAAGCTGAAACTAAAATTTTTGGATTAACATATAAATCAATCAAACGAGGAATAACTCCAGCGGCATTATTCGTATGTAAAGTTGAAAATACCATATGACCAGTCAAGGCTGCTTCTACGGCAATTTTAGCTGTATCAGCATCACGAATTTCTCCAACCATGACTACATCTGGATCTTGTCGTAATCCAGAACGTAATCCTTCCAAGAAGGTATAACCTTTTTCTTCGTTAGTTTGAGTTTGAGTAATTCCAGGCAGATGATATTCAATCGGATCTTCAATCGTGATTATTTTTATTTCTTTAGAATATATTTTTCGTAAAAAAGCATACAAAGTCGTGGTTTTCCCAGAACCAGTAGGTCCTGTAACTAAAATTAAACCATTTGGTTTAGAAATTTCTTCTTGAATAATTGAAAAAAGATATGGTTCAATTCCGAAATCTTCAATTTTCCCTTGAATAGATTTCGGGTCTAAAATACGCATAACGATAGATTCACCATAAGCGCCAGGAATGAGAGATGTACGAATACTAATTTCTTCTTTTTCTTCCATAATACTAAAACGTCCATCTTGCGCTATCTTGGTAGTGAGTTTCATTCCAGACAAAAGTTTGATTCTGGAATTCAATAAATGATAAACATTCATTTCAAAGACGGCTACTTCTTGCAAAACTCCATCGAGGCGAAGTCGCAATCGGGCATTGTCTTGTTCTGGCTCGATATGAATATCAGAAGCTTTAATAGCGATACCACCGGCTAAAATTATTTCCAAGATGCGAGAAATTTTATGAATTTCTTTTCCAGCTACAGCTCCATTTATTAAATTAGTGATGTCTTGCATCTTCTCGACACTTTTTACTGTTTCTCGAAGGACTTCACCAGAAATATCTATCCCTCCCATTTTTGTATTTTCTGCCATGGAAATTTCTGCATACCTAGCCCAAACTTTATTCAAACTAGCGGTTGAAGCCATGTAAAAACTTGGAACTAATTCTTTCCTTTGCATTTCATCAGTTATTTTTCCGAGTAGGTCGGGGGAAGGAGAACGAACAGCGATAAAAATATTTTTTCCAGAGAGTTTAAAACAACCGACATTCATTTCGCGAGATTCTTTTTCAGTCAAGGCACGGAGAGCTTCGTTGTCTATACCGATACTCATCAAATTTATATAGGGTAAATTGTATTTTGATTGAGCGAGAATTGAAACTAGCTCTTCTTCTTCTTGTTTATGAATTTCGTCTAATTGTTTATTTTGTTTTTCGTCATCAAAGTCGGACATCCCATTAGAAATTTTAAAATAATAATTTTTTCGACTTAACTTTTGCCCTGTTGAATTTCTAACGGGACAAGTAAATAAAGTATAACATAAATTCAAAGAACCTCAGCAAAAACCTCACCCCCTGGCCACTCTCCTCTAAGGAGAGGGGGGAATACAACCCCACCTAACCTCCCCTTGTCAGGGGAGGAAAACTGCTAACTAAATTTTCGGTGTCGGAAAGTCTCCCTGACAAGGGAGATTTAGAGGGTTGTATTAAAATTACCACCCCAAACCCTCCTTGATTAAGGAGGGGGAAAGCTTGACTTTTTAATCCGAATATGCTATCATATTAGGTAGAGCGGAGTTCTTCACAAAATTTGGTTTTTAGGTTGAAATATATAGATTTTTAAGTTCCTCAAGTATTTTAAGGGGATTTTAAAAATCTATATATAAAATAACTAAAAAAACCAAAAAATGAAAAAATTAGCTTTATTGCTGTTATTAGCCATAGGGCTAATATCAGGTGCTTCGGCACAACCAACCAAAGTAACCGAGAATCCAGTAAATTATTACTACCGGATTCTAGGGTTGAAAGAAAACGGTTGGAGTAAGTCTGAACAGGTAGACTTCTACCTGGGAAAGATGAAAGGCCTCGAATTGTGGGGCATCGCGTGTGGAAAGGAATATATTAAAAACATCAACGCTGGACTGAAACAGTTCGGTGAAGATGTAAACATTGGAATACTCAGTTATGATTCAGTGAACATAGTTCGCTGCGTCATGGATTATTCACATGATTCTTTGTTTTCTAAAGTAGTAAACTTTGTCAATTCTGGTGACAGTCTTGGCCATATAATTTATTTTAGAGACAAGGGACCATTTAGTGGAGAAATCAGCATTTTCCAATTTGGAAAGTGTCGGATGACGACCACTAAGCCAATGTGTTTGAATTTCGTGTTTGTTCCAATACCAGCTCCGGTTGGTAGCGGGATTGACCTTCCTCAAGTTGCTGAAAAAATTGTTCATGACACCACAGTGGTGCATGATACAGTTGTTGTTCAGCAACCACCACAACAACCACAAGCATCACAGCAACAGCAAGAATTTGTTGGCGTTGGTTGGGGAGTGGAATACGTTCCTACCCCAGTTTACCAACAGCCAATTGTTAACAACAACACTACCGTTGTTAACAATACAACAACTAATGTTGTAACTGGACCTACGGGTCCAACTGGTGCAACAGGTGCTACTGGATCAACTGGCCCAACAGGTGCTTCCGGAGTTACCGGAGGAACTGGTGGACCGACAGGAGCAACAGGTGCCACAGGATCAACAGGTGGTCCTTCTGGCGTAACTGGCGCAACCGGAGCCACAGGGGTGTCCGGCGTTACTGGCACAACTGGTCCAACAGGAATTGCTGGTATTACAGGTGCAGTTGGAAAGCCAGCATCTGGAAATGCTAACCTTGGTAAGGTTAGTAAACCAGTAACTTCAAACGTTGTTGTATCACCAAAGCAGAATATTGCTCAGGTGAAGCAACAGCCGAAAGTTGCTCCGAAAGTTGTTGCAAACAAACAACCAATGGTGAAATCAAACGCACCAAAGGTTGTAAGTAATTCACCGAAACAGGTTGTAACTACGCAGAAGCCGAAAAGCTTCGTGCAGCAACCAAAAAAGCAACCGACACAGGTTGCTCAGGTGAAAAAGGTTCAGAAGAACCAAGTTGTGATGCAAAAATCACGACAAAGTTCTTCCTTCAGGGGCAACTCTGGAGGGAACCAAATGAAGTCATCGCCCAAATCATCGGGCGGTGGCGGACACCACAGATAGTTCTTTTCTTTTTAGCGAAGGGTATCGCTAAAAAAAATATGAGGGTTAACCAAAAATATTTGAAGGAGAGCAGATTTTTATAATCTTTTCTCCTTCACTTTTTTAAGTCTTGAACATTAATACAAAAGTAATGTTGAAGGTTTAAAATTGTGAGATTATCAACAAAATTTAATTGAGCTTGACAAATTAATAAATATTTGTTAAGATTTAATAGTAATTATAAATAACATGAAAAACAATAATATGAAAAAAATAATAATGGTTTTAGCTATCGGCTTTTTGTTCGTGGTCGGACACAGTGTTTTAGCAACAAGCATTTGGAATCAGTCTGGAAATGACTGCCAAGGTCTAACTATTGCGACTATTAGTGGGGCGGATGGTTCAACTTCCAACGGGATTGTAAGTCCTTGTTGGCCAAACACTTCCATCACTGCTAATCCTGGAGATTGGGTAAATATTCGAATTTATTACCACAACTCAAGTGATCAAACAGGAACACCAGTCACAGCAACCAATACAAAAGTTTCTTTAAGTGGATCACTCGGCTCAAGTAACAGTCACACTTTTTCTGGAAACATAACTTCTAATCAAGGAAATTTGAACTTAGGTTCTGTTTCTGTAAATATTGCCGATGGTAGTTCTCAAAGTCTAACTTTTATTTCCGCTAACTGGACTCCGGATCAAGGAGCAGGTGGCACTAGCCAATCTGGTTCAGGAATTATGGGTTCCGGGTTTACTTTAGGTTCTATCGCCCCGGGTTTTGCTCATCAAGGTTCAGTTGTGGTTAGTTTAAAAGTTAGTTCAACTGCGGTACATTCAAATTGTACAATCAATAGTTTTACTGCAAGTCCAAATGGTATTAATCAAGGAGATTCTTCAAATTTATCTTGGAGTACCAGTAATTGTAATACTGCTTCTATCACTAGTCTTGGTTCTGTGAATGTAAATGATAGCAGAAATGTTTCACCTTCATCTACCACTACTTATATTTTAAACGCTTCAGATAGTAGTATTGGAAGTGTTGTAACACGATCTGTTATCGTGACAGTAAATAATTACCAACCAAGTAATTGTACTATTTCAAATTTTTACGCTAGTCCAACTACTATAAATTCAGGAAATTCTTCAACTCTATATTGGAATACAAATAATTGTAGTTCCGTTACTATTTCAAATTTAGGTTATAATGTTCCAACTTCTAGTTATAATGGTCAGACAATTTATCCTCAAAATACGACAACTTATACTTTGAATGCTTATGATAATAATGGAAATTTGGATAGCACAATGCAAACTACAGTTAATGTGATTAATCAAAATACCAACTGTGGTTACAATAGTTTCTGGAACGGTAGTTATTGCCAAGTAAATAATTATAATAGTTGTACTATTTCAAACTTTACTGCTAGCCCAACTGTTATTAGTTCTGGTGGATCTTCCACTTTAAATTGGAATACCAATGGTTGTAGTTCTGTTACTATTTCAAACTTAGGTTACAATGTTCCAACTTCAGGCAATCAAGTAATTTATCCTACTTACACCACAAATTATATTTTAACAGCTTACGGTAATGGAGGCGGTCAACAGTCTCAATCAGTAACTGTTTCAATAAATAATTATGGTGTTTGTCCAGCAGGTACATTTTGGAATGTTAATCATTGTGCTACAGCTATAATTCCGGTTGCTCCTGTAGTTTATACTAATCCAGTCCACAACACGGTGATTCAAAATACAACTGTTGTGAATGCTAATTCACCGATAATGTTAAAGATTGAAGATCGTTTTCAAAATATCAATCGAGGTGATAATGTTGAATACACTATTACTTATCAAAACTTACAAAGAGCAACTATTAAAGGAGCAATCTTGCAAGTAGTTATTCCAAAAGGAGTTACTTTTAGTAATACTTCTCGCGGAACTTATAGCGACGATACTAAAACGGTTTCTGTGCCACTTGAAGATTTAGTGAAAGGAGTAACTGGTACTGTTTATGTTGAAGCTAAAGCTGATTCATTCTCATCAGTTTCCGGGCAAATTGTAACTAATGCAGTTATTATTTATACCGATAATGGTGGTGCTCAAGAAAATGCTATGGCTTATGTCTTGAATGATTTGGGTAGTAATTCATCCCTTGGAGCTGCCGCTTTATTTAGTGGAATTGCTTCACTTGGTTTGCTGGGAATTCTTTTACTTATCCTTATCATTTTACTTATCGTATATTTGGTTCGCCGAAATTCAAATAAAAGAGAAGCAAGATTAGACATGCGAGAAGACAGATTAGACAGAAGGGCTTAATTAATTTGGTGCATAAAAAAATCCCCTGTGTCGGGGATTTTTTTATGCTAGAATAATGAAATGATTTCAAAGAACACTTGTCCCGTTAGAGATCGCGAGGGCTCACAGCGGGTCTTCATCTCTAATGGGATAAAAGATACAGAAAGAATTGCCAAAGATTTTTTAATTAAGATTTTAAAATTAAAAAATAATAATGCGACTATAATTGGTTTGTATGGTGACCTTGGTGTTGGCAAAACGGCTTTTACCCAGGCAGTAGCTAAAATTCTTGGAGTAAAAAGAAAAGTAAACAGCCCGACGTATGTGATTATGAAAAAATATAAATTCACCTCACCCCCGACCCCTCTCCTGAAAGGCGAGGGGAGGAATTTTAAATTCCTTTTTCATCTAGATGCTTATCGCTTGAAAAACGAAAAAGAATTATTACATTTAGGCTGGGAAGAAATAATTTCTAACCCAGAAAATTTAATTTTTATTGAATGGTCAGAAAATGTTTTAAAAGCACTTCCTAAAAAACATCATAAAATTCGAATCACACATACCAAAGAAGGTCACAGAAAGTTTAAGATTTAAAATAAACAGGCCTTGCCTGTTTATTGTCACACCTGCCTGCGGACAGGTATTGTATTAAAGAAGGCCACAAAAAGTTTAAGATATAAATGCTATAATATAAGTATGTATCCAGATTCAAGTGAAGGATTAAATAAAGAAACAGAAGACAGTATATATTTTTTTACTGTATCTTTTGAACCATTAAACAATTGGTCTGCTCATGTTATCCATATTTGGGGTAAAGATTTTTATACTTCAGAGCATGCTTTTCAATGGAAAAAATTTTCCATAGTTTCACCAGAATGTGCAAATAAAATTTTGCTAGCTAAAAGCCCATATTCTGTTTTTAAAATTTCTTTTGCAAACAAAGACAAACAACCCTCTGACTGGAGTCAGAAAAAGATCATTGTGATGGAAGAAATTTTAAGAGCAAAGCTGGAACAGCATGAAGATGTAAAGGATGCTTTAAAAAGAACAAATGGTAAGAGAATAATTGAAAATTCACCCGTAGATAATTTTTGGGGGATAGGTCCAAATAAAGACGGTAAAAGTATGCTCGGTAATATTTGGATGAAAATCAGGGACGGTAAATAAAAATAAACAGGCCTTGCCTGTTTATTTTTGTTTTGATAATATTTTATTATGTCACTTAGAAAAATAAATTTTGTGCCCAATGAGTATTACCATATTTATAATCGTGGTAATAGTAAACAAAAAATATTTAATGATGAAGAGGATTACGAGCGTTTTATGAAATTACTTTTCCTTTCGAATGGAAACAATAATTTTAAAATTTACTTTATAAAAAGTGATTTTATTTATGATTTTGATAGGGGAGAACAATATGTTGATATTGGTGCTTATTGTTTAATGCCAAATCATTTTCATATTCTTATCACTCAAACAGAAAATGGAAGTATAAGTAAATTTATGCAAAAACTTACAACAGCTTATTCAATGTATTATAATAAAAAATATGAAAGGACAGGAAGTTTATTTGAAGGAAAATTTAAATCACAACACGCTGGTTCTGATAGATATCTAAAATATTTGTTTTCATATATACATTTAAATCCATTAAAATTGTTAGACACTAAATGGAAAGAGGTTGGAGTTAAAAATATAACCAAAGCATTGGATTTTTTAAAAAATTATAAATATTCAAGCTATAAAGATTATTTAAATGAAAAGAAAGCTGAGTCTATTATTTTAAATGTAAAATCATTTCCTAATTATTTTCCTACAAAGGAAACTTTTATTAAAGAAATCTTTGAATGGATTAATTATGAAAAATAAACAGGCAAGGCCTGTTTATTTTTAGGCTGTGCTATAATTTAAGCATAATGGCGGATAAAAATAATAAAAAAACATTAGTATTACTAGATTCACATGCGATAATTCATCGAGCTTATCACGCACTGCCTGAATTTTTATCGAGCAAGGGCGAGCCGACAGGGGCGCTTTATGGCCTTTCGACAATGTTGATGAAGATTATTACTGATTTGAAGCCAGATTATATCGTGGCTTGTTATGATTTACCTCAAAAAACTTTTCGACACGAAGCTTACAGTGATTATAAAGCTGGGCGAGCCAAAGCAGACCCCGGTTTAATTTCTCAGTTAAAAAGTTCTCGAGAAATTTTTGAAGCTTTTAATATTCCGATTTACGATGCTCCTGGTTTTGAAGCTGATGATATTTTAGGGACAATAGTAGAGAAAGTAAAGAATTTTACCACTAGCCCCTCTACTGCCAGGAGAGGGGTTGGGGAGAGGTTGAATATAATTATCGCCTCTGGTGATATGGATACGATGCAACTTGTTGATGGTAAAAAAGTCCAGGTTTATACTTTGAAAAAAGGAATTAACGATACTATTTTATACGATGAAGAAGCGGTAGTAAAAAGGTTTGGTTTTAAGCCAGAATTTTTACCAGATTATAAAGGCTTACGTGGTGACCCATCAGATAATATTATTGGGATAAAGGGGGTTGGAGAAAAAACTGCGACCAATCTAATAGTAAATTTTGGCACGATTGAGGAAATGTATAAACAATTATCAATTACGAATTATCAATTACGATTTAAAAAATTAGGTTTTTCTGATCGAATTATAGAATTATTAAAAAATAATCAAGAAGAAGCAGAATTTTCAAAAACTTTAGCGAAAATAAGGCTAGATGCACCAATAGATTTTAAATTACCAGAGCAAACTTTTTGGCAAAATGCTGATTTGAAAAAAGTAGAGCAAGTTTTTTCAAAATTTGAATTTCGTAGTTTATATGCCAGATTGAAAGATTTTTTTGAAAATAATAAAGAACTGGCTCGAGATGGCAATGCTCTCCGTCGCTCGCACTCTATCTTGGAAGGGCAAGTTTTATCTGACAGTAGCGAATACTCCTCCAAGCATAACCATCTCGAGCCAGTAATAATTGATGAAAAAGATTTACAAGAAACAGCAGTTGCCCTTTGGTTAATAAATTCTGATATGACAAACCCATCTTTACAAGATATTTTGCTTTATGCTGGTGAAGAGAGTTTAGAAAAAGCTAAAGAATATATCTTTAAAAGATTAAAAGAAAATAATTTAGAGAAAGTATATATAGAAATTGAAAAACCAATAATTCCAATTGTTAAAGAAATGGAAGATTGGGGAATTTTGATTGACCAGAAATATTTTGAAAAACTATCGCGCGAATATCACGAAATGTTAGATAATTTAACAAAAAAAATTTATCAAATAGCTGGAACCGAGTTTAATATCAATTCTCCTAAACAATTAGGTGAAGTACTTTTTAATAAAATGGGAATCAAGGCTCCTTCTGGTGGTCGACAAAAAAAGGGAGCAAATGGCAATTTATCTACCAAGATTTCAGTGTTGGAAGAATTAGAAGAAGCTAATCCAATTATTAAAGAAATTATTAGTTATCGGGAGTTACAAAAATTACTAACAACTTATGTTGATGTTATTCCTAAAATGGTTTCCGAGGATGGCAGACTCCATGCCAAGTTTTTACAAAATGGCACAACCACCGGCAGATTTTCTTCCCAAGATCCAAATTTACAGAATTTACCAATTAAAAGTGAATTAGGGAAAAGAATTCGTGCAGGTTTTGTTGCTAAAAAAGAATCGAAGTTGTTGGCATTAGATTATAGTCAGATTGAATTACGAGTTATTGCCATGCTCTCGAGGGATAAAAATATGACACAAATCTTTAGAGACAAGAAAGATATTCATGCAGGAGTAGCAGCCCTTGTTTTTGGAGTACCAATAGAAAAAGTAGACAAAGAAATGCGACGCAAAGCGAAAGTAATCAACTTCGGTATTATTTATGGTATGGGAGTTTCAGCCTTGCGAAAAAATCTTGGTGGAACCCGGGAAGAAGCTCAAAAATTTTATGACAATTATTTTCGACAATTCTCTGGAGTAAAAAATTATTTAGAAAATGTAAAAATTTCTGCGGAAAAAACTTTGCATACAGAAACTTTATTTGGACGCAGAAGAACTTTTCCGAATATTAATTCCAGAATTCCTTTTTTGAAAAGCATGGCCTTGCGGACTGCCACCAATGCGGGAGTACAAGGGACAGCGGCAGATATTATTAAATTGGCGATCAGATATGCCGAGGAGGATTTAGAGAAAGCTGGGTTGCTGGATAAGGCACATTTAGTTTTGCAAATTCACGATGAGTTGGTTTATGAGGTTGAAAATGACACACTGAAAAAAGCTTTAGAAATAATTAAGAAAGCTATGGAAAATGTTTTAATGAGGTCGTATTTACATTATCAAACTGATATTCCACTAACCGCTCTTGCTGGTTTTGGTAATAATTTAGGCGAGGTCAAATAGTAAAGTCGATTATTTATGGTATAATATTATCTATATGAATCTAGAGGAAATAATTGAAAAAAGACATAAAAGGGTACATACGATATTGGCTTATTCTTACTTAGTATATTTTGTTGCTTTGTTGGCTGGGTTATTTTTTGATTTTCTTTTTCCAGTCCATTTTTTAAAATTATCACCTAGTATAAATATCCTAGGAGTTGTTTTGTTGGTTTTAGCATCTATCTTAATTTTTTGGGCTCAAAGCACTTCTAGTGTTTTTAAAAAGAATAAAAAATTAAACAAAGAACATATAAATTTTTTTGATGGTCCATATAGGTTGACGCGTACTCCGACTAATTGGGGCTTGTTTTTTTTAATGGTTGGTTTTGGATTGGTGAATAATACTTTTTATATTATCTTTTTTGCTTGTCTTGCTTGGGTAATTACCAAGCTTACTTTTTTGAAAATCCAAGAGAAAATGCTCGAAGAAAAATATGGAGAACGTTATTTAACATATAAAAAGACGATTAGAATTTGATATGATTTATCTTTTTACTGGGGACGATGCTAAAGCTAAACGGGCTAGTTATGAAAAATTTATAAAATCTTTACCGAAGGGGGAGGAGACTTTTTTTATAAATAAAAATACTTTTGATCAAATGCAAGCCGAGAGTCTTTTTCTAGGGAGAGGACTCTTTTTTGCTAGATGTACTGTTTTTTTTGAAAACATTTTTGAGCGAGAAGAAAATTTAGATTTTATTTTGGGAAAATTAAATATTATAAGCGAGTCTCAGAACGATTTTGTTTTTTTAGAAGGTAAATTAAAAAAAATAATATTAGATGCTTTTAAAAAAAGTAAAAATCAAATTTATAATTTTGAGCTAGCGAAAGAAAAAAAAGAAAAATATAACAATTTTCTTTTAGCTGATGCTTTTGGGATGAGAGATAAAAAAAATTTATGGTTGCATGCCAGGTTTGCGATGGATAGGGGCGTCCGAATGGAAGAATTAGTTGGTATTTTGTTTTGGAAAGCGAAAGATATGATTTTGAAAAAGAATTTTTCTAAATTTAAAGAGACAGAATTAAAAAATTTTGCCGAAAAGATTTCTTATTTATTACCAGAAGCTAGAGAAAAAAGAGTAGATGATGAATCTGCTTTTGAGCAATTCCTATTGGAAAGTTTCTAGTTTAGCCCAAAAAAATTCTTTATAGCATGCCAGACAGAGGCAAAAGTGATGCCATAGTGATTTAGTAAAAATATCACTAAAACAATTAAAACTAAAGCGATAATAATACTTGAACCACGTTCTAAACTTTCGTTGTTTATAATTTTTTTCATATATTTACATTTTAGCACTTTATATAAATCCTGCCAATTTTAAATTTTAGTGAAAAGGTATCGGCGAGAGAAAAAGCTCCAGAAGAATACAATTAAGCCAGCAATTATTTTTGAGCAAAGGTAAAAAACGCCTATTTTTTCAGTTATCAACCATAAAATTAAGTCATTTAAAATAAGTCCGATTAAGGTAACTAAAAGAAAAAGACAGATTTCGGTGGAAATTTTACAGCTACTTCGTTTGCAAAAAACAAATTTAATGCTAAACAAATAATTTGCCATAGCTGAAATTAAAAATGATAAAGTTGCTGAGAGTAAATAAAAAATATGTAGATAAGTTGTGAGTAAATATAGTAAACTAAAATCAATCACAAAAGCGATTAAGGCAGTAAAAATATAGCAAACAAATTGGGTTTTTAAGATAGAGATAATTTTTTGCCGGAACATAGCTAAATTATAATAAAAAATGGGAAATAAAAAAAGAGTAATTTTTTGGCTATGGTTGAGGTGGTCAGGAATAATTTTTTCGCCGCCGCTCAAAAATTTTCACGACCCTGCCTCGTCTATTTTTTTTACTAAAAAAATATGACTCCGGCTCGCACCAGCAACAAAAAACTCCCGCAGGGGAGTTGTTTTGAAGCTGGTGCGCCCGCTCGGGATCGAACCGAGGACCTTCTCCTTAAAAGGGAGCTGCTCTACCAGCTGAGCTACGGGCGCGTATATTTTTTTAAAAACTGAGCCCTGTCTGCCGACAGGCAGGTACGGGCGCAAGCGAACCAATAATGTGATAATATATGAAATATGACAAAAAATCAACCCGAGCAGTTAATTTCTAGAGAAAATATTTTAATATTACCAGACATCAGGAGTGCTCAAAATGTCGGAGCAATTTTTCGCACAGCTGAAGCAGTTGGGATTTCCAAGATTTATTTAACCGGTTTTTCTCCTTGCCCAACCGATCGTTTTGGAAAATATAGAAGCGATGTTGCTAAATCAGCCTTGGGAGCAGAGTTAATCGTTCCCTGGGAATATAAAAAAAGTCTACCGGTTTTAATTAAAAAATTAAAGCAAGAAAAATATAAAATTATTGCTATCGAGCAAGACAAAAATTCAATTAATTACAAGAATGTAAAATCAGGACAAAAAAATGCTTTTATCGTTGGCACAGAAGTGACAGGTATTCCAAAAAGTATTTTAAAAAAATGTGATGTCATAGCCGAGATTCCAATGCACGGAAAACTTGCCCGAAATCGTCTTCCAGACGACGTCGGGAAAGAATCCTT
>CAISUD010000033.1 GCA_903888625.1 uncultured bacterium | reverse complement strand
TTTAAAATAAATGAATACATTTTTCGTAAAAATTAAAGGATGTAAAACAAAAAATCTTAT
This sequence comes from uncultured bacterium, assembly GCA_903888625.1. Classification (GTDB taxonomy): domain Bacteria; phylum Patescibacteriota; class Minisyncoccia; order Phycocordibacterales; family UBA9973; genus UBA9973. Next base: position 20,465 of record CAISUD010000033.1, on the reverse strand, counting down.
TTTATAATAAAATTCTTTCATCTTCCAAAACTTTGAAGACTTTATCAAATTAATTTCAATATTTATTAATCTTAACTCTTGAGTTAATTTTTCAATTTCTTTATTTTTTAACTGAACTTCAGTTTCTTTTTCTTTTTGTTTTATATTTTTTACATCCATTTTATTTTCTATATTATTTCTTCTTTTTTAAGAATATCATTCTCATCTAAAATATTTTGTTTTACATACTTAATACTAACTTCTTCTGGACTTCCTATCATTTCAATTTCCCCGTTACGAACAAGCATAACCTTATCACAATACTCTTTAACTGTATCGACATCATGAGTAACCAGAATAATAGTTTTTCCAATTTCTTTATAATGATTAAACTCTCTAAGACATTTTTTTTGAAAATTTGAATCTCCAACTGCTAGTACTTCATCCATTAAAAGGATTTCTCGGTTGGCATGAATAGCCACAGAAAAAGCTAGCCTAAGACTCATCCCTGAAGAATAATTTTTAATTTTTTGATCAATAAATCTTTCCAACTCTGAAAAAGCGACAATTGAATCAAACTTCTCATCTATCTCCTTTTCAGTAAGTCCAAGAACGGTCGCATTCAAGTAAATATTATCACGTCCAGAGAGCTCTGGATTAAAACCAATCCCAAGTTCCAAAAATGGAGAAATAAAACCATTCACTTCAACCTCTCCCCCGTCGGCTGTATAAACTCCAGCTAAAATCTTAAGCAAAGTAGATTTACCACTACCATTGCGACCAATTATTCCAAAAAATTCTCCTTTTTTAATTTCAAAAGAAATATCTTTCAAAGCGTAAAAAGATTCAATATTTTTTTTCTTAAAAATATTCACAAAGGCTCCTTTTAAAGTAGTAGATTTATCGTGTGGAATAAAAAACTGCTTAGAAACATTTTTGACGGAAATTGCTATATTATTTTTTTCTTTATTTTCTTTTTTCATATTATATAAGTTCAGCTACTCTCTTTTCATATTTTCTAAAAACTAGAACTGAAATAACAAAAACAATTGCTATACTAAAAATTAAAATTATAAAATGCCAAAAATTCGTAAATTGATTTCCTATCAAACCTTGTTTACTATAATTGATAATAAAAGCCAGCGGATTTAATAAGAAAACTTGTCTAAATTTTTCTGGAACTAAAGCAAGTGGATAAACGATCGGTGCGGCATACATCAAAACTGTTAATAACACCTCCCAGATCATTGATAAATCTCGGAATCGCACATACAAAGAAGAAGTTAAGAAAGAAAAAGCAATTATCAAAACATAAAGTAAAATTGCATAAATTAAAAACATAATTATCCCTCCAATACTTGGCACTTTGTGATAGATAAAAAAGAAAAAAACTAAAACAATTAAATTCATGCCAAAAACAAAAAGCGCATTCATTGTAGAGCCAAGGACAATCGTCCAGCGAGGCACATATATCTTGGTCACAAGTTGGGCTTTATTTACGAGCGAGGTCATCCCCGTCATTGTGCCTTCAGCAAAAAAATTAAACAATAATAACCCGGTCAAAAGCTCTAGAGGATAATACGGATCATTTACCCCACCCAAATGAAAAAGAGTAGAAAAGACAAAATTTAAAATGGTGAACATTAGTAATGGTTTCAATATTGCCCAGACATAGCCAAGCACACTTCCATGGTAACGAAGCTTAAAGTCAGTTTTAGCCAGACGTAAAACCAATTCCCTGTAATTTTCATGCTTTTTCATATTATCGCTATATTATAACACAATTTTATGCTATTCTTAAAGAATAATATGCCTAAAGTTTCTATCATTATTCCGACCTATAATAGCAATCTTTTTATTAAAAGAACCATTTTAAGCGTCCAAAATCAAACTTTTGCTGACTGGGAACTGTTAATTATAGACGATTGTTCAACTGACAATACAGTGGAATTGGTGAATGAATTTGTAAAAAAAGATACAAGAATTAAATTATTTAAAACCGCTGAAAATTCTGGTGGTCCAGCTCACCCGAAAAATATAGGTTTTGAAAATTCAGATGGAGAATTTATTGCTTACTTAGATCACGATGATGAGTGGTTACCTTCAAAATTGGAAAAACAATTAGAAATTTTTAAAAATTCTAAAAAAGAAAATTTGGGTCTTGTTTCTTGTGGAGCTTTTTTAATAAATGAATCTGGTAAATGTTTTAGTATTTTTAAACCTATACAAAAAGAAAATTTATTCCCAGAAATTTTATTAAGCAACCCAATTTACAGCAATAGTGGAGTTTTAATAAAACGTGAAGTCATCGAGACAGTCGGTAATAGAGACGAAAAGATGAAATATTCAGAAGACTGGGATATGTGGATCCGTATTTCAAAAAGTCCTTACTGTATTCAGTATATCTCTGAACCATTATTCAACTATTATTTTCATACGGAAAATGTGACTAAAACCATAACGACTCTCGATAAGGTTAAGGACGCAGAATATGTCTTGGACAAACACCAAAATTTATATTTACAATATGAATATATTCACATTGGCTATTTTAGACTTGGGGTAATGTACTTTTTAGGTCGTAATTCAAAAAAAAGCCGTGAATGTTTTACTCGATCAATCAAAAGAAGAAAAATGTTTTTACCTAGTTATTTTGGTTATATTTTTTCCTTTTTAGGAAATTTAGGAAGAACCATTATTCAATTTCTAATTTTTATTTATCGCATTTTGCACGGCAGAAAATATTTATTTCATCAATTCTAAAATTCCATCAGGAAGGCTAATCGTCGGTTCAAAGCCTAGTAATTCCTTGGCTTTTTTAATATCAGCCACAATATGCTTTGGCTCAACTCTTGGGGGCAAATATTGAATTTCACCACCAATTAATTTTGCAATTTGATTCACTGAAAATCTTTCTCCAGAACCAATATTCAGGACATCCCCTTTACCGACTTTCTCAGATTTCATAGCTAAAATATTGGCTCGTGCAATATCAGAAACATGAATATAATCACGAGTATTTTCTCCATCTCCGACTATTTGTAATGGTTTATTTTGTTTTTTTAATTCTAAAAATTTAGCAATGACAAGTGGGTACGCTCCATTTACACTCTGACGGTCTCCATAAACATTAAAATAACGCAAGCAAACTGTTTCTAAATTATAAATTTGTGAATAAAGCTCGCAATATTTTTCCCCAATATATTTTTGGAGAGCATATGGAGATAACGGTTTTGGCTCTAACGTTTCAACTAATGGCAAAGTTTCTTGATCACCGTAAATTGCAGCTGAGCTAGCAAAAATTAAACGCTTTACTTTGTTTATCCTGCAAGCTTCGAGTACATTTAAAAGTCCTCCAACATTTACTAAATTAGTCACAATTGGATTTTCGATTGAAAACTGCACCTGGAGTAGTCCAGCTTCATGAAAAGCATATTTTGCGTCTTTAAAAATTTCTAGTAACTTTTCTTTTTCACAAATATCAACAATATGCAAAATTGCTTTTTTATTTACATTTTCAATTTTGCCAGCCGAAAGGTTATCGACAACATGCACTTCAAAATTACTTTCTACTAAAACATCAACTATGTGTGACCCGATAAATCCTGCCCCGCCTGTTACAATAATTTTTTCCATATATTTTTATAATATTAATTATTTAATTTCAAAACTGAATTTAAGCCTAACATTATTTTTTCTAAATTAGCATTATTTTTTGTATAAAGGCTATCTGTCTGGCTAGCAACTTTTTCAAAATAAATGTAAGCTTCTCCATATTTTTTCTCATATAGCAAGGCTAAGCCCAAACTGTAATTCAAATCTGGTCTATCCGGAGAAAAAGATAATGCCGTTCTAAAATATTGTTCACATTTTCCTATGTATAATAAATTATTTATATCCTTTCCTTTATTCCCGTAAGCACTAGCTAAATCAATCATAAATCTAACATCCTGTGGTTTTTTCGCTAGATACTCTTCTCCCTCAGCTGTCGCTAAATTAAATAATTGTAACATTTCCGGATTATTCGTATTGTGATATTGTGAAGTTACCACTAATAAATTATCTCGGATATTCTCTTGTCCTGCTGTAAACGGTTCGAAAAGACTATTTTCATAATTGAAAAAATTAGCTGGATTCCCTTGTTTAATAAAAGAAAAATATTGATGCATTTGAAAATATTCAGGCAAATCATTTTTCAAAAAAACAAAAATTAAAAACAAAACTAAAACTGAAAAGAAAATACTATTTGAAATCATAACTCCTTTACTTGTCTCTATCTGTTCTGCTTTTTTCACTACTTTTGTTTCGCTACTTTCTGTTTCAACTAAAATAAATCCAATTATAGCAAAAAATAAAATAGTCGTGATCGTTAAATCAAAAACAAATAAAAGATGTACAAAAAAAGCCATTCCCAAAAATAATGTCCCCCAAAGTGAAGGTGAATTCTTCTTTTTTAAAACTGTCTTGAAAAAGAAAAACCAAATAAGTAGATAGACCAAAAGTCCTAAAATACCATTCATCACTAAACGATCTAGTAGCTCGTTGTGAGCCCTATCAAACCAAGTAGTCTCAAAATTAAATTGAACTGCATTAAAATATTTTTCATAAGCTAAAATATAATTGTCTGGGCCGAAGCCTACTAAAAATTTACTTAAATTATTTTTCACTGGATTTACTGCCTGTAAACTAGTTTTTTCGAGCAAAAGTCTTGTGCTCGTAGTAGAATCACCTATTCCTACCTGTGCTACTCGGTTCACCCCAGGAATTTTCTGCCAAACATCACTTCTCCTAGTTGCCAAAAATACAGCTGAAAAAACAATCAGTACTGACAAAATAATAATAGAAATTTTTCTAAAATTACCAGCTTTTTTAAAAATAAAATAAATTAAAATTGCGACAAACCCGAGCCCAAGCCCAGCTAAAGTGCCTCTGGTTTCGGTAATAAAAATTCCGAAAATTGATAAAATAAATACCAAAACAGAAAAATATTTCCATCCCGTTAGAGATAAATTCCCCTTGCGAGCTCTCAAGATCTCTAACTGGATTGTCTCATAGAAAATTGTAATTGAAAAGAAAATTATAAATAATAAATAACCCGCCAAAAAGGTTGGATTTTCCAAAAATGATCCTGGGCGAGACATTCCAGAAAAAAATTGAATAAATTCCCTGCCGAGGACAACTAAAGATACAAACATATTTAATTTAAAAAATGTTAACCAATCTTTTTTCTCAAACAAAAACAAACTAAAAACAAAAAAAGAAAATAAATAAACAAATCCAACCAACCCTTCCCCACGCTCGATATTCCCCCAAAATGCCGTGTATTTATCGACAGCAAAAATAGTACTGACAATTAAAATAAAAACAAAAGCTAGTATTGATAAAATTAAAGGGTTTCTGATAAGTTTTTTAGTTCTCTCAATTACTTCTTTCCTCCATTCCTTTAAAACAAAAAAACTTATTAAAAATAAAAGACCTGCCAAAACTAGCAAACATCTAACAAAAAAATTCTCTCCGGCAACATAAGGAAAAAAAACAGATTTATCTATTATAAGTGGAGTCAAACAAAGCCCCCATAAAAGTATTTTTATAACTTTCTTCATTAGATGAATTATAGCATAAAAACCTCACCGGTTCGGCATGCTCACTGTAAACCCTAAATCCAAAGAACCTCACCCTTTATCCCTCTCCTGGAATGAGAGGGAATCATCCACCTCGTCCTTTGAGTACAAAGTCCACTCCTCAATAGGAGAATAAAACCTCACCCCTTTTATTCCCCTCTCCAGATTACTGGCGAGGGGGCAAAATTCAGTCTATTCTTTTATTTTCTTTATCGATAAATTTATGTTTCCTTAAAAAATCTAAACATTTTCCTGTACATTTAGTCAAAAATATATTAAATTTAGCCTAAATTTTATATATTTTTTAAGCTTCAGTTTATTGCAATTTAAGTCTTCAAAAATTAAAGTCTCTGCGTTAGGCAAGACCTAATGCATTTCTCCCCTCGCCAGTAATCTGGAGAGGGGCAAGGGGTGAGGAATAAATTAATTTAATAATTCCAAAGAACCTCACCCTTTTAAATCTAATATATTTTTTATGCTATTTTGATCCCAGTTTTGCGTATTTCAGAGATAAAAGGATTCGCATTTGTAATATAATCTGAAAAAGAAACTGGGTGTGGTTCTATTCTAGTATCTAAGTCTATAGTTAATTTGCTTAATTTTACTTGCATGTCAAATTCATCATTACAATTTTTTGAAACGACACAAACATCTATATCACTCGATGATCTATAAAGATTCTTGGCATACGAACCAAACAAAATAACCTGACTTACTGAAATGTCATTCTTTTTAATTAGTTTTTTATAATCTGAAACTAATTTAATTATTTTTTTTGGTACTGTTTTTTTAACCATAATCTAAATTCTAAAGCATAATTAAAATATTCTTCTGTGTATTTTTTATTAGCTTTATTATAAAACGACCTTTTAAAATCATCATACCTTGCTCGAATATTAAATGTATTAATCTCAGTCAAATGTGAAAGTTGATCATTGTCCAAGTCTATTTTAGCCATTTTTGCTAAACCAAGAAGATTGTGATCAAAAGGGGTTTTCTTTCCATCTTTTACTATTAAACCCTTAAAATACTTTTCAAGTGCAATATGAACGTAAAATAAGGCAGACATATAATGATTAAGCTCCAATAATCCTTCGGCTGTATCCCAATCTTCTTCTGCTGTATCAAACCAATATTTTATTAAATCGCTATTTGTCATATTTTATATAATAATATAAAAAAAACACATATGCAAACCAATTTACTAGGCAAGACCTAGTGCAAATTCCTCCCCTCGCCAGTAATCTGGAGAACCTCACCCTTTATCCCTCTCCTTATAAAGGAGAGTGTGCAAAATTAAAACAAAATAAGACCTCACCCTTTTTATTCCCCTCTCCAGATTACTGGCGAGGGGGCAGAATACAACCCTCTAAATCTCCCTTGTCAGGGAGACTTTTGGAACGAAACATAGTTTCGCACTAAATTAATTCTCTGCAAAATTTGGTATATCTTTTTTTGCTTCAGCTATGGATATTATTGAGTTTCATTGGAAAGATTTAATTTTAATAAAAATATAGTTTCGTTTTTAAGTTTTTCACGAGCCCAATCCTTTTCTGATGCAGATATTAATTCCCCAAGACCATCTAAAATATGTTTATTATCCATCTCTTCAAGCATTTTAATACACTTGATTAAAGTATCTTTAAACGACATACCTGATCTTTCTTTCACTATTTTTTTATTAATCTCCCAATTATTTTTATAAAAAAAATACACATCAAATATATCTCGGCTCGTCTTTCGAATTCGTTCATACATAGCCATAAGTTTGTGAGCAAACATATCTTCTTTGACCATTACAAGCATTGAAATACCAAGCAATGTTTTCATCTCATATTTTGAACCAAATTGTCTGCGATTTATTTCTACTTTTATTTGTTGAGCTCCTTTTTTATAGGAAATAACATTAAGCAAATTAAAATGTTTTATCCTAGATTCTGTAATAACTCCATAATTTTTAACAATCTCTCCAACTCTTTTAAAAACCTTTTCTTCTTTTGTATCATCTAATAAATCAAAATCGAGATCTACTGAATTTCTTGGTAAATCATAAAATAAAAGAGCAGCTGTGCCACCCTTGAAGCCAAGGTAGGGGGAGATAGCGGTATCCGAATAAATATCTTTTAAAATTTGAAATAATATATTTTTATGTTTTGAATAATCTAATGTCATATCATTTTTTGGCTAATTTATTAAAATCATCATATTGTTTTTTGACTACCTTCACCATCCTTTTATTGTTATATATCGGTAATATCTCAAATACTTTATTCCAATCTAAAGGTTGTAAATTATCAAAATAATAATCTTTACTTACATAAATACGATCCAAGAAAGCACGCTCTTTCGTGGCCTTTGCATAACCATCTTCATTTTCAATCCCAATGGTATTACTCAAAACATAATCTTTCATTCTAATAAATTCCATCTTTTGTCCATCAACTTTCATTTCTCTTTTTATATATGAAGCAATAAAAATATTTTCGTAATTTTGGAAGGTAATCCCAGATGAACCCAAGACAGTTTCAAAGCTGATATATGCTGGAGTATTTATTCTAGTCGCTAATTCATAACGATTATAATTTTTATCTTTTGCAAATAAACTACGACGAATTTTGAATAATTTTCCAGATTTTACATACTTTCTTAATCTGTTTTTAATAATATCTTTATTTTCTTCCCCCCACATCAAAGCAACATCTTTTGACGTAAAAATGGTTTTAGGAGATCTTAATAAGGTCTCTAAATATTCTCCTTTTGTTGGTTTTTTATCCATATATATACTATAGGTAACCTTAAAAGACACCTATAGTAGCAATATTAACATAATTGACTATTTTGTGCAATAGATTTATACCTTGATTCCCGAATTATAACAACATTATTACTTTTAATTTGCTTCGGGGGTGAGGAATAAATTAATTTAATAATTTCAAAGAACCTCACCCCTTTAATTCCCCTCTCCAGATTACTGGCGAGGGGAAAAATACAACCCTCTAAATCTCCCTTGCCCGCTTCGCAGTAGCTATAGCGAGGCGAGGCAGGGAGACTTTTGGAACGAAACATAGTTTCGCACTAAATTAATTCTCTACAAAATTGGGTATATCCTTTTTTGCTTCAAGGAGTGAAGCTTGATAAAGCTTTTGGTCGCCAATTGCTTTGGCAAATTTTATTAATAGTAGATGTGAATCTGGAATGTTTGAATCAAGAGCAATTGCTTTTTTATAAGTATCTTCCACTGCCTTTATATCCCCCTTCCAAGCGTAGACTTGTGCCTCGGTCCAATATATTTCTGGATTATTAGGAGAAATATATTTTGCTTTGTTTAAAATATCAAATAAATGGTCTGCTAAAACTGAATCGTAGGGTTTATCAGACAAAGATACCTTAGTAAGATATGAACCTACCATACTAATATATAATCGTGTGTCGGTTTTATTTCTTTTTGAAACTATTTCAAGATATTTTAATAACTCAGCCAAATCATTTTCTACATATGGAAGTAATTCTTTATTATTTTTTATAACTAAAAAATTAGTACTATAGTGTAAAAATAATGTATCAGCTATTCCGCTAACGTCCCATTGCTCCCCGACTAAAGATCCCTTGAGTAAATCTTCATAATGACTGGGTCGAATATTAATAGGCATATTAATAATTGTATTAAATAAAATCGTTTTTTTTGCCGGTAAATATACAAAAAAGATTAAGGAAATAATGCAAATTATCGTTAGTCCTATAGCAATACTTGCTCTAGCAAATTTATCAAAAATAATCTTTGAATATTCATTTTTATCTGAAATAGAATGTAAAGCAAAAATAACTCCGGTTGTAACAAACAAGGCAACTAAAGAGTTTATTGAATCAAATATAAATAAATTTTGAAAAATATAACCAACTAAAAGACCACCAAAAACTGCAATTTGCATTTGATTAAATATTTCTTTATCTCGCAACTTATATAATCCGTATAAAATAGAAAGAAGAAATAAACCATATAAAGCAACAGCTGGATAACCGCCAGCAACTCCAGTATCATAATAAATATTATGAGCCTTTTCGTTCCACCCTTCACGTCGATATTCAGAAGTTGCTATTTTAGGATCAAAATTTTTCTGAAAAGCAATCGTATAGTTTTCTGGACCCCATCCAAACCATGGATGTTGGTTTATCGATTCTTGTGCTGAGTTCCAAAAAATAAATCGTGAGCCACTGGCAGATTGAATAAATTCTTGATGAAGTTTTGTATTTGAATTATTCAATTGGATCCAACCACTAATAAAAAAAGTCATTCCTAAAATAATACCAATAATACCAAGGAGTCTAAAAACTTTATTTTGTGAAAGAACAAAATATGATAAAAAAGCAACTCCTCCCATAACTCCAATTCCTAAAAACGCACCGTGGGCACTGCCAAGCAAACCAGCTCCACTAAAAAAACTTGGAATATTAAGAAAAACAGGAGAGAAAAAAATAATAACTGTAATTATTCCTATCCAATATTTTTTACTTTTACTAACAACTTTAGAAAAAAGAAGAAAAAAACAAAAAGCAAGAACAAAAATCAAATAAGTTGCCGCTAAAGATGAATTACCAATCAGCCCACCACCATTACTGTCTGATAATAATATTTTAAATCCCTCGTTTCCAAACCAAAGTGAGAGTCCCAAAACAAAACCGCCATTGATAAACCAAAACATTAAACTATTTAAGTAGTTTTTACCATTTCTTTTTACTAAAGATGAAATTATCAAAGATAATGCTAAACAATGGTAAAGAGTTAAAAGTCCAGTTCCTCGACTTAACGACGACCAAAAAGAAAAATTTGGATTAGCTCCTAAAAATCCGGATATCGTCATCCATAAAACATAAATAATTAAAGGGGTAAAATATAGTAATTGTCTTTTACTAAGACGATACGATGTATCTAAAATAATAGTATAAATCCAAACAACCGATAAAATCTCTGTAATACTATAAAAGAAAAAAAATTTAGTGGTAATATATGGAAAAATAAAAACACGAAAACAAAGAAGCGGTAAAAGAAAAACCAAAAGACACGAGCCGTATTTCAATATTTTATCCAGTATTTTTACCATTTAAAAAAGTTATACGACATTCAATTCTGGGAAAATTTTATTTTCTAGTTTTTCAATTCTTTTATCGTAAAGCAAGTCAGTTTTTTCTAGCTCTAGAATATCTTTTGTATTTTCTTCGATAGATTTATTAGCATCTTCTTTGAAACTTTTAAAATCTGTTTCTATATTATTAAAATGAGTATTGGTTTCAAATTTAAAATCCTTTATTTCTTTTTTAATTTCTCCTATATCTTTTTTTAATCCAGAAATATCTTTGCCTACCCCTTCAAAACCTTTAGCGACCATAATCGCTAGATCATTAATTGTAATTTTTTTATTCTTTAATATATCTTTTTCCATACCTCTAGTATATCAAAACAAAAAATCAATGCAAATAATTCAAAGAACCTCACCCTTTATCCCTCTCCTTACAGGAGCAGTACACCTTTTGGATTTTTTCATTCGCTTCACTCTGAAAAATTCTCAAAAGGTCTTGCGCTTGGGTCCCTATCCCAAGCTCACCTTATTAAGGAGAGGGTGCATTTAAAATTCCCCTCTTGAGGGGAGGAGAATAAAAACAAAAAACCACCCGATTAAGGGTGGTTTTTAGAATACTTTTTAAGGTGTATTAGCCAAGGGAAGTTTTCCACATTTTAATTGACTTTTAATCTTGAGTGTATATAATATGTATATTCATTAGAAAACGCCCACCTGTGGGGCGTTTTCATTTTTTAATTAAGGATATCTGTTTTTTCAATTATCTTTTTTAATAAATCTAAATCGACAAAAATAACTCTGTTTTTGTAAGTAGTTGTTAAATTTCTTAGTTTTATGGCTAACCTTGATTTTCCTTTTATCTTGATTGGGCTAGAAAATATATAAACTATTGAACTGGAATTATCTTTCATTATTTTATCGACTAATGGCTTGAAATCACCATCTCCAGTAAAAAGTAAAACTCTAGTAGCTTTGTCTTTACAAATTTCTAAAACATCAATTGTTAAGTCAACATCGCAATTACATTTCCAATCTAATCTCCCTGGTATCTTTTTCACTAATTCAATTTTGCAAGTCGGACAATCAATTGAATAAACTTTATCTTTCAACCGATATTTTTTGTAAAATTTTGGTTTAATAAAACAATTTTCACAAGCTAATAAATTAAATTCTTCTGTTCTTTCTTCATCCCCTTCTTCTATGCCTAAATAAAAATAATTTCCTTTTGATAAATATTTAGAAGTCAGGTGATCAGCCATTTTTTTCCAATCAATAACAAAACCCAAAAAATCTGCCGTGCCCTCTGTGTTTTGAACATCAATAAAAGCATATGTGTCTAAATTTTCCATATTTATATTTTATCATAAAAATAAATACATTGAAATTTTTCTCCTCAAGGACTTGCCTTGAACTCTCTAAAGGCAAGACCTTTTCCCGAAAAATCACAAAACAAAAAACCACCCGGTTAAGGGTGGTTTTTAGAATACTTTTTAAGGTGTATTAGCCAAGATAAGATCTTTTAAGATAAGCAAACTTTAGAAGTGTGCTGTAACTGATAGACCTTGTAGGCCAGTAGAGATATTTGCATATCCAGTACCAGTACCTGCAACTGCAACTGAACCAGATGTTGCGTAGTTGATTTGTGTAACCTTCAAAGTTACAGTATTCGCTGCAGTGTTATCGTAGATAGCACCAGAGAATGTAAATGTTCTACTTGTACCTGATGGAATTGCATAGTAAGTAGCACCAGAATCATCGCCATTAACTATTGAAGGGTTAACTGACAATGCTCCAAGACCTGTACCAGTAGTTGTACCACCAGTACTTGTGATTGAGTAAGTACCAAGAGCTGCTGTACCAGCAGTTAAGATACCTGGTGTTGCACTTACATACAATTGATTATTACTATTGTTTGTAAGAGTGAAAGCGTAGTTTGCATTATATCCAACAGTATAATTGTTCTGGATAATTGCAGAACCAAGACTTGCTGTAATTCCACTTATAGCAACAGCATTGCTTGTTAAAGTAAGAACATTAGATGTTACAACACCAGCATTACTTGTAGTCAATGAGTTGTAGTTAACATCTGTTCCAACAATATTGGTGAATGGAGAACCAGTTGCACCAGTTATTGTTTGTGCTGGAACCAAAGAAGCGTAAACTGTGCCACCAGCACTTTGTGCTAGATCAACCTTCAAACCGAAAGCTGTCCATACGTCTTGTGCTAAGGCAACAGTAAGATTACTGAATGTTACTGGTGTTAAGTAGTAACCAGTAGCACATCCAGTAACAGTACCAGAATTAGTATCACTGGTGTTAGTACCAGTACAATGATATGTTGTTCCTAATACTCCTCCGATGGATTGTGTTCCAACGATAAGTCTTGGGTTACTCAAAACACCACTCAATGTTGAACCACTAGTCAAAATATTCAATGATAGTGTATTAAGTGTTGAAGAATTACTTGCTGACTTCAAATCAAAAGATGCAATAGTAACATCATTTGTTGTTTGATTAGCAGATACAACTTGCTGTCCTGAAGCTGGGGAAGATGGACTGATTCTTGAGTAGATATCAGCAACTGAACCAGCGTAGAGCAAAGTAAATGTATTTGCTCCATCTGATGTTCCTCCTAATGTGTTGGTGATTGAAGGAGAATCAGTATATCCTATTTCACTTATTGTTCTAATAGCAGAAATCTGAGCATCAACGGTCATATTTGGATTAGTAATCTTGTCAGTAGCAGGAAGAACTGAAACACTTACTGCTAAATCAGAAGCAGTACCAGGATTTACTGTATAGTTAAGATTATCAAATCTTACTAAATAGTTAGATCCTACAGTAACTTCTGTTGAATCAGATATACTTGAAATTGTTTTTGTTGCAAGAACAACTCCTGTACTGTCGTGAAGAGAAATTGTGTTAAAGAACAACCATGGTCGTACATTAAAGTTAACATCAACACGAGTTACTTTAACTGGACCTACTGCTGCGGTCAATCTAATAGCATCTACATCTTTAGTTTCACCTTTCTTTAATTGAACACCAGATGATACATAAGAAGAAGTACCAGTTGTGATTGATCCATCAGTTGTTCCTGTTGCGATTGATCCTGGAAGCACTGAACAATTACTTGCTAGTGTCATTCCATTTGGACATAGATCTTGTGATGGAGTTGTTGTTGGAAGAACTGTACAGTTACTTGCCAATGTCATTCCGTTTGGACATAGAGCTTGTGAAGGTGTTACAACTGCTGTTGCTGAATTAAGAGCAGCACGTGTCATTGCACCAACGATACCATCAGCTGTTAGGCTGTTAGTTGTTTGGAAATTCTTAACTGCTGTCTTTGTCATTGGGCCAAATTTTCCATCGATTTTGGTCATTAACAATTTTGCTTGAAGACATTGTACTTGGTCTCCTGTTGCACCTACTGCTAGTCTTGCTGTAAGAACGCAAGAAGTATCAATAGTTTCACCATGTGCTATTGTTGTTGCTAGTCCGAAACCAACGAAAACAAAAGCGACTATCATCATTCCCAAAAGGAATTTTGATTTAAATAAATTACTCATAAAATTTTTCTAATTCTCGTTATTCTATTTCTTTATTTTATTTTTAAATTTTATAAAAAAACAGAGACGAGGTTTTATATGCCATTAATTAGTTTCGACTTGCTCTTGCGAGCTTACCCTTTTTTTAATTAGGATAAAACTAAAAGCATATAATTTCCTATCATTACTTTCTAATTTTCTTTCGCCATATTAATTAATAATAAATAATAATGGTTGGCAAAGGAAAGGAAAATAATGAACAGATTTAAACTTATATTGAAAACTTAACTAGAACTAATGAAATTATTTCACTAGAACTATTCTGTCCCGATTAGAGATAAATCTCTAACGGGATTATTAAATTTTCAATGATCAGTATTTAATTTCACTCAAGATTTTTTCGACGAAATCGTGAACAAAAACAAATACAATATGTATACGAAGCAACACATAAATGCGGTGCAAACGTAAACATAAATACATTATAATATATACACCAAAAATATGGCAATATATTATGTGGATAACCCCGAACGAAAGTCTACGACTTCGTACGGGGCAGGCTCGCTTAAAGCCAAATATCCATCCGCTAATACTAGCATAATTAAGGTTAAAATGCAATTAAAATCAATTACGAATTACGAATGACCAATTACGAATTGAATTTAAAATTTCAGCATTATAATTGATAATTCGTAATTTTTAATTTTTAATTGAATACCGGCTCCAGCGTTTCTCGCCAGTCTTGTTAAGGACACCATCGGCTGTCATGGACACGAGTTCCCTTTGCAAAGTCTTTTCTCCACATTCTTCTCCTTTGTCTTGCAGAGCTGTTGCTATGTCCTTTATACTAATCCCATATGGTTTGTCTTTTATGATTTTTAAAATTAATTCCCTTCTTTGTTTCTTTAATACATTAAAATCGTTTGAATTTTTATTTCTATCGGACACTCTTAACCCTTCGACTCTGCTCAGGGCTTTCAGCAACGTGCTACCTTTTTGAACTCCGATGTTTACAGGATGTCCTTTAGAGTTTCTTGCCCCCTCTCCTTTCAGGAGAGGGGGAAGGGGGTGAGGTCTAATTTCAAACCCCTCCTCCATCCTCCCCTTGTCAGGGGAGGCAAGGAACTCCTCCAACCACATAGGGTTTTCTTCTTTAACTTCTGTAATAGATTTTTTCAATTTAAGAAATTCTTTTCTTAAAATATTGTGATTCATTTCAGAAATTATTCCTATGGCACTGGCTATGTCCAATAGGGAAATAAGTTCGGTGATAAATCTAATTTTAAAGACCTCACCCCGGCCCTCTCCAGAGTACTGGAGAGGGGGTGTGTCCGATATGATATTTACCCCTAGTGTCCTTAATTTATTTCTTAAAGGTTCCTCTTTGTCCATTATGTCCGTAACCATATACAGTGCAGTAATTAGCTTATTGGTTTTGGAATACCCCCCGCCTACTCCATGTCCTTGAATCCGAAGAACCTCACCCCTACCCTCTCCTTGTAAATGAGAGGGGGAAATATTGTCTTTTAAATTTTTAGAATTATCTAACTGCATTTGTCCATTATATATAACGGACAACAAAATGCAAGATTCCAAAAAGAAGATTATTGTTTTAGACTGCCTTGGGAATTGTGGCGACAATGGACAGAGAAAATTTTTGTGCAGAAAATTTTTGTGCAGTATAAAATAATAATCTCCTTTTTGGGAAGCTAAATTTATGCTAAAATACATCTATGGTAAAAAAAGAAAAAAAGTTTGAGAAAAAAAATCTTGAAAAAAGAAATACAAAATCTAATTCTTTGAAAAAACCTGCCTCGTCGGCAGGCAAGTTAAAAACAGAAACAAAGCATGGCATTTGGGCAATTGTTTTTTTTGTTTTAGCCCTATTTCTTTTTATGGCAGCTTTTGCGAAAGCCGGACCTGCTGGAAATTTATTTTATAAAATTTTTGATTATTTGCTTGGCATCGGTTACGCTCTACTACCAATTTCTTTTATCTTGCTCGGATCTTCTTTTGTAAAATCTGAAAGACCAAATTTTGGTTGGACGCGAGTTATCTCTGGACTAACTTTTATTCTCTCTGGGCTCGGAATTATCGATATTGCTTCAGGTAAACATTCTGCCGGATTTTTAGGGAAATTTATGGCGACACCTTTCGTCGCATTGTTTGATGTTTATGCTAGTATAATTTTGCTTGGAGCAATTTTAATAATTTCAATTTTGGTAATGTTTGATACGAGACCAGCCCTCATTCCTTTTTTCAAAAGAATCTTTGGAAAGAAAAAGGGAAAAAATATTGAGGAAGATTATGAAGAGGAAGAATATGATGAAGAGGAATCCGAAGAACCTCACCCCGACCCTCTCCTTATTAATGAGAGGGAGAAAAAATCTAAATCTAATTCATCAAAAAATTCTATTGAAAAAGAGATTAAAGAAAAAGAAGAAGAGGAAGATATCCCTATCAAAAAACAAAAAATGCACACAGGAAACTATGTCCCCCCACCGATGTCTCTACTTGAAGAAGATAAAGGTAAACCAAACACTGGAGACATTAAAGCCAATGCAAACATCATTAAACGTACTCTCGGAAATTTCGGAATCGAAGTTGAAATGGATGAAATAACTGTCGGACCGACTGTCACTCGTTATGCTTTGAAACCGGCTCAAGGGATGAAACTTTCTCGCATCGTGGCACTGCAAAATGATTTGTCTCTCGCCCTCGCTGCTCACCCTATCCGAATCGAAGCTCCTATCCCTGGCAAAGCACTCGTTGGGATAGAAATTCCGAATCGTACTAAATCTATCGTTGGTCTTGCCACTCTCCTTTCTGATGATAAATTCCAAAATTCTCCAAAACCTCTGACTGTCGCCCTTGGTCGTGGAATTTCAGGGAAAGCTATGTTTGGTAATTTAGCTAAAATGCCTCACTGCCTCGTCGCCGGAACAACTGGCTCAGGAAAATCTGTCACCATTCATTCTATGATTACTTCCCTCTTGTACCGAAACGGACCAGACGATATGAAATTTATTTTAATCGATCCAAAGCGAGTTGAGCTTACGCTTTATAACAAAATTCCGCACCTACTGACTCCTGTCATCACCGAAGCTAAAAAAACAATTTTGGCTTTGAAATGGGCAGCCAAAGAAATGGATCGTCGTTATGATATTTTAGAAGCTGAATCAGTTCGAGATATTGAATCTTATCATAAAAATATTTGGGGAGATGGAAATTCAAAGAACCTCACGACCCCCTCGCCCTCTGGGCACTCCCCCTTGGCAAGGGGAGATAATGCGGAACGGATGCCATATATTGTGATTATTATAGACGAGTTGGCAGATATAATGACCGCTTACCCTCGGGAACTTGAATCCGCTATTGTCCGACTAGCTCAAATGTCTCGAGCTGTTGGAATTCATTTAATTCTTTCTACTCAACGTCCAGAAGTAAATGTCATTACTGGACTTATTAAAGCCAACATCCCTGCCCGTGTCGCTTTAAAAGTGTCTTCACAAATAGACTCTCGAACAATTTTGGACGCAGGTGGAGCCGAAAAATTACTCGGAGCTGGAGATATGCTTTATTCTTCTGGTGAAGCCTCCCCTGAACGTTTACAATCAGCCTTTATTTCTGAAGGTGAAGTAAAGAAAGTTGTAAAATATTTAGCCGATGCCTATAAAGATGAAATCTCTGAAGAAATTGCTCTGTCTGCCGGTTCAATTTCAGCCGACAAGAGTATTTTTGAAAGTGTCTTAGATGATGAAGCAAAAGAAGACGATGATGAAATGTATGAACAAGCAAGAGAATGTATTATTGAAGCCGGGAAAGCTTCAACCTCTTATTTGCAAAGAAAATTGAAATTGGGCTATGCCCGAGCTGCGAGATTAATGGATATGTTGGAAGAGCGTGGAGTGATAGGGCCTGGCGATGGAGCTAAACCAAGAGAAGTGCTAGAAAAAATAGAAAGAACTGAAACTGGAGAAAATATAATATAGAAAAATAAGTACTGAGAGGCAAGGCCTCTCAGTAGAGGCCTTGCCTCTCAGTACCATGAATCAAGATGTAAAAAAAATATCAAAAATAATTCTAGTTTCTGTTTTATTTCTTTTTATAGTAAGTTATGCTTTTTTTCGCTCAAAAGACTTAATTTTCGGAGTAAAAATTAAAAATGTAAATATTGTAGACCTGCCTACCGGACAGGCAGGTGGCACAAAAGTTGAAACTAATATCCAAAATATTACTGGGACAGCTAAAAATGCTGTGGATATATCTATAAATGATAGAGAAATCTCAATAGACCAAGATGGAAATTTCAACGAAACGATTGCCCTTTTGCCAGGGTATAATATAATAGATATCAAGGCTCAAGATAAATTTGGGCATGTTGATGAAAAAAATTATAAGATTATAAATTAGAGGCAACTAGGCACTAGGCCTTAGGAACTAGCTAAATTAAAAAAAGCTAAAGCCTAAATCCTAATACCTAAAGCCTACAAATACAATGGCAATAAAAAAAGTAAAAAAAGAAGGTAATAGTGCAACCATGGACAACCGTGGATTGGAAGACACTTTAAAAGCTATCCAAACTAAATTCGGTGAAGGAGCAATTATTAAAATGGGCGATACCCCAAAAGTTGATTTGAATGTCATTCCTACTGGTTCACTCGGCCTTGATATGGCACTCGGCGTCGGTGGTATTCCTCGTGGAAGAATTATTGAAATCTTTGGACCAGAATCTTCTGGGAAAACGACTCTCGCTTCTCATATCGTAGCTGAAGCCCAAAAACTCGGAGGTATCTGTGCTTATATTGACGCTGAACATGCAATGGATCCAGAATATACCAAAAAACTTGGAGTAAAAATAAATGATCTTTTAGTTTCTCAACCAGACACTGGCGAACAAGCACTCGAAATCGTCGAAAGTTTAGTTCGTTCGGGGAAAATTGATGTAATCGTCGTCGACTCTGTGGCAGCGCTGACTCCAAAAGATGAAATCGAAGGTGATATGGGAGCTTACCACGTCGGTAAACAAGCAAGATTGATGTCGCAAGCTCTCCGAAAACTCACTGCTATTGTTTCAAAATCCAAAACAGTAGTTATTTTCATCAACCAAATTCGAATGCAAATCGGAGTAATGTTTGGTAATCCTGAAACTACTCCAGGAGGCAAAGCTTTGAAATTCTATACTTCTATCCGACTTGATATTAGAAAAATTGCTCAAATTAAAAAAGGTGAAGACATCGTCGGATCTCGAACTCGAGTAAAAGTTGTCAAAAACAAAGTGGCTGCACCATTTAAACAAACTGAATTTGATATTATTTACAACGAAGGCATTTCCAGGGAGGGTGAAATCATCGCACTCGGAGAAAAATTCAAAGTAGTAGAAAAAAGTGGTAATTCATATTTTTACAATCCTGCTGGAGAAAAAAGTGAAAAAATAAAACTTGGAGTTGGTTATGACAACACTCGAACTTTCTTGAAAGAAAATTCAAAAATCTCCGAACAAATCTTGAAAGAAATTCGCAAGAAGTTTAAGGAAGAGGTGTAAAATAAAATACTGAATATAAAAACCTCACCCCCTGCCCCCCCCCTCTCCAGATTACTGGCGAGGGGGTTTGATTTAAAAAATTTTTCTGTTAGTATAAGGTTATTAATCCTTAAATTTTAAATATTATGGCTACATTAGAATATAGTGAAATAAGAGAAAAGAAAGTTATTATTCATGACGATGAACCTTGCGAAGTTGTCGAGAGTCATGTGGCTCGGACTCAACAACGCAAACCTCAAAATCAAGTTAAATTAAAAAGTTTGATTTCTGGCAAAGTCTTCCCTGCCACTTATCATGTCTCCGACAAAGCCGATGAAGCCGACATTGAAAGACGTGATGTGAAATTCCTCTATCACAATCGTGATGAATATTGGTTTTGTGATCCAACCGATCCAAAAAATAGATTTAAACTAGACGGCAGTTTACTTGGTAATACTGTAAAATTTTTAAAAGAAAATGAAATTGTTACTTCTTTAGTTTGGACCAACGAAGATGATGAGGAAAGAACTATCGGTCTCAAACTACCAATCAAAATGGAATTTAAAGTCAAAGAGGCGCCACCGGCTGTCCGTGGAGATACTTCCAAGAGTGGTAACAAATTGATTACTCTTGAAAATGGTGCCACTCTCAGCACTCCAATGTTTATCAACGAAGGTGACACTATTCGAGTCAACACCGAAACTGGAGAATATGT
>CAISUD010000032.1 GCA_903888625.1 uncultured bacterium | reverse complement strand
CATCTTCAAAATCAATGACTTTAACGCGAACATCAATCATTTCACCTTGTTCATTGGCGACCGAAACATTCACACCATCGCGAATCAATTTGTAGACTTCTTGATTGGCGTTGGCCAAGGTCATCAAGGATCGGTCTTTGCTCAACTCCTCAATTGCCAATTCAATCGCTTCACTGGAAACCTCGGGATTGAGTTTTTTCAAAGCCTGCCTCAATTTGAGTGTCAGCACAACTTCGCTTGTTTCTTCACGCCCAAGCTGTGGAGCTTTTTCATCCAAATCAAATTTGCCACTTCCAAATTTTTCCTTGAAGGCATTGACGAAAGCATATTCCAGACCCTTGAAAATTTCAATCGCTGGTTTTTCAACAAGATTGTCTTCGGTGTAGTTATTCATGACCTTGATTCGCTTGATTTAAGGATTATTATTAGAAGAATCTATCTAAACCTTGATTCGCTTGATTTAAGGATTGTCTTAATTTATATACCCTTTTTTCATGTTAATCTTTTAATTTGTCTAAACCATGATTTGCCTGATTTAAGGATTGATTTTATTCGTGTATACCTTCTTTTCATGTTAATCTTTTAATCCTATAAATCAAGGTTAAGACCGTTCATCAACTTGGGCAACAATAAATCTCGAGTTTTGCGAAGATTATTATTTTTTAATTGAATATTCTTCATTTGGCTAAAAATAGGCTCAATAGCATCCATAAAGGTTCTCCTCGTTTCTAATTCTGGAACAGTAATAAGAAGATTTCTAAATGTAGATTTGTTAATTTCCTTAAATGTTGCGCCTCCAGAAAGAGAAATTATTAAATCTTTATTTTCCTTGAGCCAAAAATAAAGTTGGTAGACAGATACAAATTCATTTGGGATACATGTAATAAATCCCTGATTAGTGCTTGCTGGTTTAATATTTATTGAAATTTCTCCTATAGTTGCACGACTCGTCATCATAACACTAAAGGCGGGAAATAATTTCGCAGAACTCTTCTTTAAGCCAAGTTCATTAATTTTTAACGATGATTGAAATATGAAAGCTTGCTTATTTGATGTTAAATCAGTTGGCGTAAACCATTGTATAGCGCCACTATTCCAATACTCTACTTTTTCCTTTGATGGAGTTCCTCCTCCAATAGTTTCTATAACATCCTCGATTCTTTTTATCTCCCACCCTTCCGGCATCGATCCCAATTCACCTCCTGCCTCACCGGCAGACGAGTCGACCATTTTCACTTTTTCATACCCGGGAAATTTGAAATCCACAAACCACTGTTTGTAAATCGCCTGCGCCATTTCTTCCAAAATTTTGATTCGTCGATTGTTGTTCTCAATCAAATCATCATACCCCGACAAAATCTCCGCAATCTTTTTTTGATCTTCAATTCTTTCAGGAATAATTATTTCAATATTTCTCAGTTCCTCTAATCTTATTCCTTTCACGGTTGTGCCAGTTCCCATAACTTCTATTTCTTTTGTTTTTGAAACTAAAAGCCATAGCAAAAAATTCACATCAACATTTTTATTTGGTATAAGCGCTTTTAAATCTTGATTAATTGCCATTTCTACCTTATTTATAAAGCATCTACCAAGTCCCATCCTTGTTGAAATAATAACTGTATTTTTTGAAATTATATTTGTTGCACTGCTTTTTACGCCCTGCTCTGTAATTCTTTCCTGAGTTTCTGATAATTTGTAAACACCATCTTTCATGTCTTTAACTGTTGCCCAAAAAATATCTCCATTCCAAAAATCAGCAACAACACGAGAAGGCGTTCCTCCTCCAATTATTTTTTCTAAAATATCCCCCAATTTAACTTTTTTCCAATTATTTTTCATCATTTTTTCAAAAAATACGCCATCCCTTTCAGTCCCTGAAAATAAGAACCGTGACTTAATGGCTAAATAAGGCATTATTCGCATGCATCCACTTAATATTGTCATCCCGACTTGAAAATAAGCCCCATTAATTCTTCAACTTTCCAATTATTTTTCATTATTTTTTTCTTGCTCTTCGACTTTCTTTTCAATGGCCTTAATGCTCTCCAAATAGGACACCTCGACCGGCGAAAGCGTCTTGGCTTGATATTTTCGATATTCTTCCGTCGCTTTTTCTATAGCCTGTTCATGACTCACGCTTCCTGCATCCAACAATAATTGCTCTCCTGTGGCTGTAAGGATGCTATCAAGATGTTTTACCCAATCCAT
>CAISUD010000031.1 GCA_903888625.1 uncultured bacterium | reverse complement strand
GGTGCTCCGGCTTTAAGACCAAAACAGCCAAAGGCATACGCAAGGTCAGCGATAAAATCATCATCTGTTTCCCCACTTCGGTGGCTAACTATTAATTCAATATTATTTTCACGGGCTGTTTTCATTGTCTCTAATGTTTCAGTCAATGTTCCAATTTGATTTGGTTTAATAATCATCCCATTGATACTATTTTCTTTTATCGCTTTTTCTAAAAGTGTTTTATTGGTAACGGTTAAATCATCCCCTACCACAATCAGCCCTTTTTCATTATTCCTTGCCACATTGAAGCCTTGGCGAAGGCGGGCGAAACTTTCAAAATCTTCTTCATCAAAAGGATCTTCAATCGAAAGTAAATTAAATTCTTTAATCAAAGCACGATAAATATTCATCAATTCATCTTTGGTAATATTTTTATTATCAACTTTATAAAAGTTATCTTTAAAAAATGAAGAAGACGCAACGTCTAGTGACAACCGAACTTTCCCCAAAAGATAATTTTGTTTTATCGCTTCACTCAAATATTCTAACGGTTTCCTTATGTCACTAATCTTTGGGGCAAAACCTCCTTCATCTCCTAATACTAAGGAGTCTTCTCCAAGTTCTAACAAAATATTTTTTCTCAAAGTATTTTGAATTTTAATCCCAATTTCAACAGCCTCCCCAATATCTTCAGTATTTGGCACAATATGATATTCTTGAAAAGCTAAATCATTTTTGGCATGCTTACCGCCATTGATTAAATTCATATATAAATATGGTGTTTTTCGAGAAATTTTTATCTCAGCAAGGCTGCGTAAATATATAAAAACTTCTTGTCCTAAAACCTTTGCCGAAACTTTGGCACAAGCGACACTGACACCAATAATAGAGTTAGCTCCTAAATTATCTTTATTAGGTGTCCCGTCTAAATCTATCATAATTTGATCAATTTTTTTTTGATTTTGCACCTCTATTCCAATCAGGCTCGGAGCAATTGTTTTATTCACTTTTTCAATTGCATTTTTTACACCTTTACCATCGGCATCTCGGAGTTCATGCGCCTCATGGATACCAGTACTTGCCCCAGATGGTACAGAAAAACTATCTGAAATTTCGCCGACTTCCACTGTCACTTTCAAGGTTGGATTTCCTCGTGAATCTTTAATTTCTTCTGCTTGTATTTTTGTGATTTTATTTTCTTGCATTTTGTTAATTTTTTTTAGTTAATAATATCATTAAATCAGATACATTGGCTCCGGTCGGACCAGTCATTAGCATATCGCCAGATTTTTTAAAGATTGGATAAACATCAAAATTTTCTAATGAACCATCAATACTAATTCCGGTATTTTCTATATCTTTAAATGTTTTTTCATCGACTATCGCTCCAGCCGAATCACTATTGTCCATACCATCTGAAGCAAGTGGTATCAAAATAGAATCAGCATCAACAATTTTCTCTTTTACCGCATGCAGTCCCATATATAAACATCTACCTCCACTACCACCTTTTTTAGTCACAACCAATTTTGGTTCACCGGCGGCTAAAATTACAGTATCGTTTTGTCTGGCTTCTATAATTTTCGCAAGAGACACATCAACCTCGTCATAAAGTTCAGTCGAAATTATTTTTGATTCTAATCCAAGCTCTTTCGATTTTATAGCCATCGCTTCTACTGCAGTTTTATTGGAAACCAAAACAAAATTGTGCACATTATTAAAATATTTATCATCTTTTGGTGTGTCAATTAAATCATATTTTCCTAAATTATATTCATCAATTATTTTTTGTGCATCTATGTTGGTAGATTCATCTTTGTAAGTCGCACCTGACGCAACTTCCGAAAAATTATCTCCGGGTACATCGGAAAAAATCAAACCAAGAACGGTGGCTGGATAAGCAATTTTTGCTAGTCCCCCACCTTTTAATAATGATAAATGTTTTCGCACTGTATTTATTTCATTGATAGTCCGGCCAGACTTCAAAAAATTATTATAAAGCATTTTACCTTGAGCCACCTCACTTTCAGGATAATTTAAAAGTGCTGAACCTCCCCCTGAAACTAAAACAATAATTAAATCATCTTCTTTAGAATCTTTTATTATTTCATAAATTTTCTGTCCTGGAATGATATTCGCCATAGATGGTTCGGGATGAGTCCCCGCAAAAGTTTCTATGTATTTTGTCTCTATCTTTGAAAGCCCGACAATTGCCCCCATGTTTATTTTATCACCCAAAACTTGCTCGAGAGCCGAGCCCGCCTCTGGGGAACATTTACCAAAACCAACTACTTTAATTCTACTATATTTAGTTAAGTCAAAACTCTCGCCATCAATTTTTAAAATATTGTTTTCCAATTTAACTTTATTTAAAATAACATCCGTCGTACCAATAGCCGTAAGCCCAGCTTCGGCAATTTCGAGCGCAAGTTTTCGATTCGGAGTCGTAGCTAGTTCAGTAAAATTTTTTATCCAATGTTTTCCCATTTTATTTTAAATATTCTCTAATTTTTTCGGCTGAAGCTTGGAATTTTATCTTTTCTGCCTCTGTTAATTCTATAGGCCAAGCTTTCACAATACCTCCCGAACCAACTATCGCTGTAGCCCCAAGACAAATATCACTAACTCCATTCCAATCGGACAAACGATAAGAAACTGGTAAAATTTTGTTTTGATCAAAGATTATCGCTTCGACAATATCTAGAATCGTCATTGCTATACCATAATAGGTCGCGCCTTTTTCTTTGATAATTTCATAGGCTTCATTTTTTATTTCCTCACTGATTTTTTCCATTTCTTGTTCATTGAGAGATTCAGCTATTTTTTTACCAGCAATATTTACCGTACTCCAAGCGACAAATTCACTATCGCCATGTTCTCCAAAAACAAAACCGTCGACTTGTTTAGCATCAACATTGAAATGTTTAGCTAAATTGAAACGTAATCTGGCTGAATCAAGACTTGTCCCTGTGCCGAAAACTTGATTTTTAGGTAATCCAGAAATCTCTTGTACTTGATAAGTAATGATATCCACTGGATTACTGACCACGATTATTATTGCATTTTGTTTTATCTCCCCGATTTCTTTAAAAATTGAACTCACGATGGCTTTATTTTTTGAAACTAAATC
>CAISUD010000030.1 GCA_903888625.1 uncultured bacterium | reverse complement strand
TTTATGAAATGTTTAAACTATCAAACACCAGAAGAAGCATTTAAGAAAGAGATTTTGAAACAAAAAAATCCACTGAAATGTGGTATTATTAGAGAAAGATTATTAGCTAGTTAGTGTTCGGTTTCGGGGGTGGCTGTAGTAATATAGATTTACCTATAATCTACCATTTATTGAGATAAAAGCAATGGTTTTAAAAATGTTTAGTTAACCTTTGTCACCCCAATTCTATTAAACTGTCACCCCATATGGTTAACTGTACAATGAGTTGAATTAAGGGTCAAGATAGACATATATTTGCAATTCTATTATATACTTTGTATAATATCGTTATTATTATTAGCATTATAAATATATGAAACAAAATAGCATGGAGAATTCGCAGAGTGCGAAAATAGAAGTAATAAAGAATAATTTAAGTAAATTAGATAATTTAAAAGGAGAGGAACATAATCCAGAATTCACTACTTGGAAAAGTGGCATTGATAATACACTAAAACATGACCGAGAATACTTAAACACTACAGAAAAAACTGAGTTTGTTAAGGGTGGTGATTTTAAAGATGAAGCAGATAAAGAAAATTTTGTTACATATTTAAAAGAATCACTAGAAAGAAAAGTCAATTCAAGAGAGCTTATAATAAACAAGTCTCCTCTTAAAAGGGTGCAACTTTTGAGAGAAGACTTTTTGAGTAAACTTGACAATAATACTTTAGAATATTTTAGTACTGCAATGAATTCTTCAGAGATGGGAGTTAACGCTGAAATGTATCCTGTTGATAAAAATAATTTAATCTATTCTGTAAACTCTGTAGTGAGAGTTGATAAAGATGTCAATTTATATAGAACTGAAGGACAAGAAAAGTTGTATGCAGAAAAAATAACAATTACTGAAAAACAACGTAAAAACTTTTTGGATTTTCTTGAAAAAGAAATTCCAAACTTAGAGGTAGAAATAAAAGATGGTAAAGTATCTTACAGGGAATCTCTAGCAGAATTAAAAGAAGCTCTTGAGATTTTAAAAAATGGTGGAGTAAAATAAATAATTAGAGTTGATGAATAGATTACTTTTAATTGCTTCTTGTGTCGTCGCTGTTGTAGCCGATATGCTTTTTGTCTGGTGGGCAAAGAAAGATACGCACCCAAATTGGTCTTGGATTGTTGGTTTAGTTTTATTAAACATTGCTACTTTAGTTTGGATGTACACGATGCGTAAAGGGATAGAATCAGCTACCGCTATTACTTTCTATGCTTTGTTTACTGTGGCTGGATGTTCATTTCTAGGTTTTGTAATATTTAAAGAACATTTATCCACCTTAAACCTTATCGGATTAATTCTTGGTTTTATTGCTTTGATAATTATTAGTATTTAAATTAAAAAATAGATTAGAATAATCCTACTCTTTTTCTTCTTCATCATCATCGTGATATTCAACTTTACCATCACTAAAATTCTTTTTTAAAGAGGTGTTAGAATTTTTTTTCAAAGCTTTAGCATTATATTTTAACCAAGCATATAAATATGTAGAAAACTTACTTTTTCCTTTTGCAAAATCAAAACGGTATATACATTTTTCAATATTTTTTCTAAGTTCTTCTTTGGCATATTTCCAAATTTTTAAACTAGGGTCATTTTCTATCCACCCTTCCGCGGTAAACATAAGATGTCCAGCTAGCCTATCTAATGCATCTAAATTCCCATTTAAAATAATTTTTTGCATTTCTTTGATTATTTTTTCTCTTTCTTCTTTATCCTCTTCCTTATCAACAAGAGAATAAAAAGTATACATTTTATTTCTATGCTTATTGACAACCTCATCAGTTTCATTATTATCTAAATATGATTTATCTGGAATTAATTCTTCTGTTTTTTTAACCCGACTCCAACATTTTGCCATATTTTCAGGCAAAAGATTAATAAATTTATCCCAATTTTTTACGCCATTTTTATCTCTCAAATGACTTAAAATAGTACCATAGTCCTTTGGCAAATTTTTTATTATCCATTCAGGTGAAACTTTTGTTGGCTTCTTTTCCTCAAAAACTCTAATAAAATTATCAGCTAATTTTTGAAGGGTAATATCCATTCTTTTAATTTTCACCCAACATTTTGCAACATTTTCTGGTAAAAGATCAACAAAAAATTGCCATTTTATTTTTCCATTTTCGTCTCTTTCTATATGTTCGGTAATAAAGACATAATCATTATGCAATCTTTTGTCTATCCAATTAGGCGAAATTTGTGTTAATTTTTCGGACTCAAAAACACGAACAATATTTTCAACACCCTTCAATATTGAGCTATTTTGTTCTTGGTATGTCCACTTGCTCTGCCATTTATCATCTAAACTAGATTTAATTGTATCCCAATCTATTTTACCATCAATAGTCCTAAAATTTTTTCCAATTTGAGCAAGAAGTCCTGAATCATTTTTTTGAATCCATTTTGGATTTATCAAAGTTGGATTTTCTTTCTCCACAAGATCAACAACCGCATTAATAATCCTTTCTTTATTTCCACCCCAATTTACTGAATTTCGTTTTTCTCTTTTTGAAAATTTATCATTTAATCCTAATTTATTCATAACAAAATTATAATCAGTAGTTCCATCAATATTTTTGTATTTTTGTTGTATTCGACGGAGTAAAGGAGTCAGACTAGGATGTTCTCCCATCCATTCTGGATTTATAGTTTCAGGTTTTTCAATTTCAACTATTCTTTTTAACTCTTCGAATTTTTCGCTATCTAATTTAAACATTAACTCCTTACCTATTTTATTATGAATCTCTTGTATGTCTTTATTCATATCTGGATACTTTTCTAATTCAATATTTACCTTTTGATTGCACCAATTTGTTAAAGACTGCATACTCCTCAATTCTAACGGACAACTATTTATTACATTATCAATTATTTTTTGTTCTTTTTCACCAATAGAAATACCACTACTCTCTATTTCTGAATTGATAGTTTTTGCTACTTCTTTCTTTTCAATTTTGAATCCTTCGCTGGGCATAAAATTTAGTTTATTCTTGTTATTATGGTAATAGTATAACTTAAAAAAGCTTATAAATCCATTACGTGTACAGTTAACCATATGGGGTGACAGTTTGATAGAATTGGGGTGACAAAGGTTAACTATTAATATTTTAAAGGGCGAAAGCCTAAAACAATATATGGCAAACAAAAACCAAAGGTGTGCATACGAATCAAAAGTCAGACA
>CAISUD010000029.1 GCA_903888625.1 uncultured bacterium | reverse complement strand
TATCTTCTAACTCAGAGACATTAGTAATTTTAAAATATTGTAATAATCCCTGTGGTAAAAAATAGCTCATTAATTCTTTTTCCAATTGTACTTTTTTTAGGCAAAAGTACTAATTAATCCCCAGATATTTTACGTGTCCCGATATTTAGCTTTTGCATTTCGATTTTAGGAGGCTTGCCTTTTTTGGTTCTTCCTTCTTTTGGACATTGACTATGTGCTGTAAAACTAATGGCTACAGATAATAATGTAATAATAATGATTTTTTTCATAATGCGAGATGTTATTTATTCTTTTGCAAATATAACTATTTTATCCGTGAGTAGAATATTTTTCTTTTTTAAAATATTACTTTCTATATTTATGGCAAAATTTTGGAGCTTTATTTAATTTTGGCTAAGTTTTTGCATGAAAAACCATTTAGCGAAGACTTTTTAACTTTTGTTTTAGACTTTTCAACTTTTGGCGAAGACCATTTTGCTTTTGTTTTGGACTTTTTGACTTTTGTCGAAGATCATTTATCTTTTGTTTTAGGTTTTTTTACTTATGTTTTGGGTTTTTGAACTTTTGGCGAAGACCATTTTACTTTTAGGGAAGACCATTTTACTTTTTGTTTTGGGTTTTTATTTTTTTTGAAAAGAGATTTTTTTGAAAAATATCAGTTTTTTCGAAGTTGGCGAAGACCATTTTACTTTTGTTTTGAGTTTTTATTTTTTTTGAAAAGAGTTTTTATTTAAAAAATAAGTTTTTTTTGAAGTTGGCGAAGTGTAAAATTTCATGCAAAGAAACGCTAAGGTTTTCGCAAAGGGACGCAAAGAAAATGATTTGGTGATTTAGTGATTTGGCGATTTGGTGATGTGGTGATTTGATGATGTGATGATGTGATGATGTGATGATGTATAGATATTAGTGAATATTATTTTATGAAAAGTTACTGCAAAGGTATTCGCAAAGATCGCAAAGAAAATGATTTGGCGAATTGGTGATATAGTGATTTGGCGATTCAAGAATTTTAAAAGTTTCAATTTAGTTTGAAGTATTTTTATAAATCATTAATTATTTTTATTTATTCAATTTGTATCAGAAAATGATTAGCTTTGCATAAAATTAAAATGAATAAAACTAAGTTTGATGGTGAACCAAAATCCTGAACAAATAGCAAGAGATCATATCGACCAGCAGCTAATAGCTTGCGGTTGGATGATACAAAGTGTAAAGCAGCTAAATCTGAATGCTGGTGTTGGTATTGCTGTAAAGGAATACCTTACGGATGTTGGTCCTGCTGATTATGTATTATTTGTTGATCATAAACCTTGTGGAATAATAGAAGCTAAACGTGAAGAAGAAGCCCATAGATTAAATGTACACGAAACCCAGACTGAAGGTTATGCTAATGCAAAACTCAAACATTTAAAAAACGATCCTTTACTTTTGTTTATATAAGTACCGGAGAAGTAGCTAAGTTTACTGATTTTACCGACCCTAAACCACGTGCAAGAGTTATCTTTACTTTTCACAGACCTGAAACTTTAAGAAACTGGCTAAAGACCAGTAAAGAAAATTCAAAACTATATCCTTCGTTAAGAGGCAGACTGCATGATTTACCTGCATTGCAAACCGATGGTTTGAGAGAATGCCAGATTATAGCGATAAACAAACTTGATAATTCTTTTAAAGAAAATCGTCCAAGAGCTTTAATACAGATGGCTACCGGCTCGGGTAAGACTTTTACTGCTATTACTGCCATTTATCGTTTGTTGAAATTCGCGAAAGCTAAAAGAGTTTTGTTTTTAGTAGATACCCGCAACTTAGGCGTACAGGCCGAACAGGAATTTATGTCGTATTTGCCCAATGATGACAATCGTAAGTTTACTGAATTATATAGTGTGCAGCGATTAAAATCGAGTTATGTGGCTACCGACAGTCAGGTTTGTATTAGTACTATACAGCGTTTATATTCTATTTTGAAAGGAACTGAATTAGAAGAAAGTGCCGAAGAAGAAAACCCAAACGAACGGAGCT
This sequence comes from uncultured bacterium, assembly GCA_903888625.1. Taxonomy (GTDB): domain Bacteria; phylum Patescibacteriota; class Minisyncoccia; order Phycocordibacterales; family UBA9973; genus UBA9973. The sequence goes on along the minus strand of CAISUD010000029.1, from coordinate 8 downwards.
GGCAACCT
>CAISUD010000028.1 GCA_903888625.1 uncultured bacterium | reverse complement strand
TGCGGACTTAGTCCAAAATTTTCTCTTCATATAAATTTTAAGGATATCAAAAAAGCAATTTTAATTTCTTTTCCTCGAACGTTAGGACTTGCGATGAATAGCATTTCATTAATTGTGATTATTGCCCTCGCTTCATTTTTAAAAAGTGGCTCAATTTCCATTTTTAATTTTTCATACAATTTACAAACCGTCCCTTTAAATATTATCGGAGTTTCTTATGCAGTAGCTGCTTTCCCGACTTTGGCTAGGTGTTTTACTGCAGGGAAAATGGAAGAATTCAAAAATCATTTAAAGATGGCAGCCCGGCAAATTATTTTTTGGTCTTTGCCGATTACTTTTTTATTTGTTGTTTTACGAGCTCAAATCGTGCGAGTATTGCTTGGCTCTGGAGCTTTTTCTTGGGAAGACACTCGTCTCGCTGCCGCTTCACTGGCTATTTTCTCTTTTTCAATTCTTGCCCAGTCAATGATCGGACTTCTTTCTCGTTCATATTATGCTGGAGGTAAAACAACTCGCCCTCTTACTGTGAATGCTATTTGTTCAGTTTTTATTATGATTTTATCACCAGTGCTTTTATATTGTTTTAAAGCTTTTCCATTTTTTCGATATTTTATAGAGTCCTTGTTAAAAGTTTCCGATATCCCAGGGACTGCTATTTTGATGTTGCCATTGGCTTATACTATTGGCACAATTCTAAATTTTATTTTGCATTGGATTTTTGTTAAAAAAGATTTTTTGAAAAATGAAGCTTTTATTGCCAAATCTTTTTTCCAAAGTTTGGGAGCTTCATTTTTTATTGGTTTTGTCGCTTATATAAGTTTAAATATTTTCTCACCAATTTTTGGTACAAATACTTTTTGGGGAATATTTCTGCAAGGATTTGTTTCTGGAATTTTAGGTATTTTGGCTGGAATTTTAACTTTATATTTATTAAAGAATGAAGAAATGAGAGACATTATCAAAACTCTCAAAACAAAATTCTGGCGAGCTAAAGTTATAGCCCCAGCGCAGGAAGGGTTATAAATTATGGGTTTTTTGTATTTTGTGGTATAATATTGTGAAGGACGTAGACCCGCCTTTTTGAATTTATGGCAGAAAAAGATTATTCAAATTTGCACCGTGGCTTGGTGCTTAAATATTTTTGGCAAGTAATTAGACAATATAAAGTGTCGTTTTTTACTGTTATTATTTTAACAATTACATCGTGTATTTTTGATATTTATATTCCACTTCAATATTTAAAACTCTGGAATGTTTTAAGTGCTAATAACTTTACGCTCATCAAGGTAGCTCAATCAATTATTCTTTCTGTTTTATTTTTAAATCTTCTACGTTGGGCAATCCGCCGGGTGAATGGATTTGTAAATGCATATTTTGAAGCAGGAGTCATCGCTGGACTTAGAAATCAAGCTTTTTCATATATGATTGGACACTCGAATTCTTTTTTTGCAAATAATTTTGGTGGATCTTTGGTCAGGAAAATAAATAAATATGCCAATGCTTTTGAACATTTAAATGATAGATTAGTTTTTGATGTTTTACCATTAATTGTTCGTGGAATTGGAACCGTTATTGCTGTGTATACTTTACTTCCAAAATACGCATATATATTAGGAGTATTTTGTTTTATATTTTTATTGACGATTTATGTTTTTACTAAATATAAACTTAAATATGATGTTATTGCCTCTGAATGGGATACAAAAACTACAGGGGTATTGTCGGATTCTATTAGCAACCACTCTTCAATCCAATTATTTACTGGGCATGAATACGAAGAAAATAGAGTTAAAGAAGTTGTTGGGAAACAAAGAAAGGCTACAGCATTTAATTGGTATTTGTGGGAGACCCTTGGTGGAGGGATTGGAGGTTTTTATTCTGTTGCTATTGAGTTCATTATTTTTTGGACAGCTCTGGGTGATTGGAAGCTGGGATTAATGACATTACCTATTATGGTTCTACTTCAAAGTTACTTGATTCGTTTACTTGAAAATCTATGGAGCTTCGCTAGTATTGTCCGTTCTTATTATGAAAGCTTTGCCAACGCTCAAGAAATGGCTCTTGTTATGGAAAAACCTTATGAAATTGTTGATCAACCAAAAATATTTGCGGAAAATATAAAAGGAGAAGTAATTTTTGATAATGTAACTTATATTTATAAAAATAATGAGGTAAAGGTCTTAGATAATTTTTCTTTGAAAATTCCCGCTGGACAAAAAATTGCTATTGTTGGTTCTTCGGGTGCAGGAAAAACAACCTTTGTTCGTTTGCTGATGAGATTATTTAATCTTACTTCTGGTAAAATAATGATTGACGGAATTGATATTAGTAAAATTTCTCAAAAAAATCTTCGAGAAAAAATTGGTTTCGTTCCACAAGATCCAGTTTTATTTCATCGAACCCTAATGGAAAATATTCGTTATGGTAAAAGAAATGCAACTGATGAAGAAGTATTAAGAGCGGCGCAACTTGCGAACTGTGAAGATTTTATTAAATCATTACCTCAAGGTTATGAAACTTATGTTGGGGAGAGAGGAGTAAAACTTTCAGGTGGTGAACGTCAAAGAGTAGCGATCGCCCGGGCAATTTTAAAAAATGCTCCAATTTTAGTTTTAGATGAGGCTACTTCATCGCTCGACTCTCAATCTGAATATTTAATTCAAGATGCTTTGCATAAATTGATCCAAGGCAAGACAACCATTGTCATTGCTCATCGACTTTCAACCATTAGAGAAATGGATAGAATTGTTGTACTTGAAAAAGGCGAAATTATTGAAGATGGAACTCATGAAGAATTGACTGAAAGGAAAGATGGTTTGTATAAAAAACTTTGGGATTTACAAGCTGGAGGATTTAAAAATGTGATTTAATTGTAATGGAAAATATTTCAGAAAATAGAAT
>CAISUD010000027.1 GCA_903888625.1 uncultured bacterium | reverse complement strand
TCCTCCCCTTTCATTTTTGCCACAATAAAAGGAATGAGAACTGTGATAGAAGCCAGTGATGCAATAGAAATAAAAATAAGATCTGGAACTCGAAAAGCAGCATAATAAGTATCAAGTATCGCTCCAGGACCAATAAAATGTGCCAAGGATCTGTCTCGAAAAAGGGCTAAAACTTGGGATAGTAAAGTAAAAATGCCAAGCAATAAAGCTGCTTGATTCATATTTCCAAATTCTTTACTAAAAATTTTTAAAATTTTATTCTTCATTAAACAACAATGTTCACTAACCTATGTTTTACATAAATAATTTTTTTAACTTCTTTACCAGAGATGAATTTCAAAACTATATCATTTGCAAGAACATTGCTCTTTATTTCTTCTTCTGTTTGGTCTGCACTTATTATCATTTCGGCTCTAACTTTACCATTTATTTGTACTGCGATCTTTATTTCAGAATCAATAATCAATTTTGGATCAAACTCGGGCCATGTAGAAAGATTAATAGATTTCTTTTCCCCTAAATTCTGCCAAATTTCTTCAGTGACATGTGGGGCAAAAGGCGAAAGAATTTGGAGAAATAATTTAAAATCAGAAATTGAAATTTGAAAATCATTTTTTTCAATTTCATTGGCTAATATCATCATCGATGATATTGCTGTATTGAAATTCATACTTTCAATATCTTCGCTCACTTTTTTAATTGTCTTATGTAAAAGTTTCTTTAAAAAACCAAAAGAAACACTTTCTGCTCTATACGCAATATTAGTTTCGTTAACCACATTCAGGTTCGAGTGCGAAGAGCAAGAAAGTGCTTTCTTTTGGTTTTTTTCTAAATTCTCCCCAATCCTCCAAACTTTTTCTATAAACCTCCTTGGGCCAATAATGCTTTCTGTATTCCAAACAGCTGAATCTTGAAAAGGTCCAATAAACATTTCATAAATTCGCAAAGTATCCGCACCATATGTGCGCACGATATCATCTGGATTTACTACATTCCCAAGTGATTTAGACATTTTTACCCCGCCCTCACCTAAAATAATTCCATGAGCTGTTCTTTTCATATAAGGCTCAGCCGTTGGTACTAATTTTAAATCGTATAAAAATTTATGCCAAAAACGAGAATACAATAAGTGAAGTGTCACATGCTCCATGCCTCCATGATACCAATCTACTGGAGTCCAATATTTTAACTTTTTTGGATCAGCAAATTTATTTTTATTTTTTGGATCAGCGTAACGTAAATAATACCAAGAACTTCCTGCCCAATTTGGCATTGTGTCTGTTTCTCTTTTTGCTTTACCACCACATTTTGGACATTTTGTATTTACCCATTTAGAAATTAAAGCTAGTGGCGATTCTCCATTATCAGTAGGTTTATAACTTTTTACTTCTGGTAATTTTACTGGCAAACTTTTTTCCGGTACCGGCACCATTCCACATTTTTCACAATTCACAATTGGAATAGGTTCACCCCAATATCGCTGTCGTGAAAAAACCCAATCTCGTAATTTAAATTTCGTCACCATTTTCCCCCCGACAAATTCGGTGATTTCTTTTGCATTTACAAGTGGTCTATCAATAATCGGTAATTCATATTTTTCAGTAAATTCTTTATCTCGAATATCGTGCTGTGGGACTGCCATCACAGCCCCAGTGCCATAATGTGACAATACATAATCTGCGACCCAAACTGGAATTTCTTCCCCATTGGCTGGATTTATTGCTTTGATACCCTTCAACTCTACACCACTTTTTACTTTATTTTCTACTCTTTCTAGATCTGATTTATTTTTAACTTTTCTAATATATTCGGAAACTTCTGCCATATTTTTTGATTGAACGAGAAACTCACCAATGTTTGTATGGTCTGGCGCAAGCACAAGGTAGGTCACACCAAATAAAGTATCTGCCCGAGTAGTGAAAATTTTTATATTTCTATTTATATTTGTTTTAAATTCAATTTCACTCCCCTCACTTTTTCCAATCCAATTTCTTTGAGAAGATTTTACTCTCTCCGGGAAATCTACTAAATCTAAATCTTTATCTAATCTATCGGCATATTTTGTAATCGCCAACATCCATTGTTCTTTTTCTCTTTTTTCGACTGGCGTTCCGCAACGTTCACATTTACCATCCACAACCTCTTCGTTGGCTAAACCAATTTTATCTTTTGGACACCAATTAATTTCACTCTTTGTTTTATAAGCTAAACCCTTTTTAAAAAATTGCAAAAATATCCATTGAGTCCATTTATAATAATTCGGATCTGTAGTATTTATTTCTCGAGACCAATCAAAAGAAATACCCAAGGATTTTATTTGTCGAGTAAAATTGTCAGTATTTTTTTTAACAATTACCTTTGGCTGTTTGCCAGTCTTAATTGCATAATTCTCAGTAGGTAGTCCAAAAGCGTCCCAACCAATTGGAAAAAGAACGTTGTATCCCTCCATTCTTCTTTTTCTTGAGACTATGTCCATTCCTGTATATGGCCGAGGGTGTCCAACATGTAATCCCTCACCTGATGGATAAGGAAATTCAATCAAAGAATAAAATTTGGGCTTTTTTGAACCATCAATAGCTTTAAAAATTTTTTTCTTCTCCCATTCTATTTGCCATTTTTTTTCAATTTTTTTATGGTCGTAATTTTTCATCCCGTTAGAAATTTTCTAAAATATATTTAAAATAATGATAATAAAAACAAACATATGTCCTGTTATTTCTAACGGGATTCACTCTCTTATTCTAGCAAAAAAATACTATTTTTCAAAACTTGACCACCCTAGTCACTCGCGAGCGACGGGGTCCATATAGCAGTATGAGCCAAGGAAATAAGTCGATTATTTGATTTTTCTGGTAAACAAAGCTCCCCAACCTCGACTTTACCATCAAAATTTTTCATTGTTTGAGAAAGAGCATAGCCCAGGGACAAAACAGAAGAATCGGTGGCATAGGAAGTCAAAATAACAAAAAGTGGTTTATCACTTAAAACTTTTGCTACATTTTCTAGGAGCCTTAGCAACATTTCTTCTATTTTCCAAATTTCTCCTTTTGGACCACGACCAAATTTTGGTGGATCCATAATAATACAATCATATTTATTACCTCTTTTTATTTCTCTTTCCAAAAATTTAATAACATCATCTTCTATAATTCGCATAGGCAAATTCCCCAGACCAGAAAGTATTTGATTTTCTTTGGCCCAAGCCAAACTTTGTTTTGAAGCATCTAAATGTGTCACCTCCGCACCAGCTCGCAAGGCAAATAAACTAGCCAGGCCTGTATAGCCAAATAAATTTAAGAATTTTATGGCGGGAAAAGGTCTTGCCTTTAGAGAGCCCAAGGCAAGTTCTTGAGGAGCCATGTTAAAAAGTTGCTGCTCGGAAATTTTCTTATCTATAAAATCCCAAATAGATGCTTGTTCTGGAAAAAAACCAAAATGTCGAAACGGAGTTGGCTCAACGAAAAATTTAATATTTTGATAAGAAATTTCCCAATTTTTATCAATTTTTCTATTCAAAACCCATCCAGCTTTTGCTCCTTTTTTAGAACTCCAAAATTTGCTATCAACATCTCTCCAATCATTTTTTGATAAAGTTTTTGGCCAAATAGCTTCCTCGTATGGACGAACAAATTTATATTTACCAACTCTTTCTAATTTCTCTCCTTCGCCAGTATCTAGAATTTCATAATCAAGCCAATTTTTTGAAGTTAAAATTTTTATCTCTTCTTTTTTGTTCATTTCTTTATCTTACCACGTAATATAATAATTTCCCCGTTTTTTTCTATTTTTATTAAAGTTGAAGGTTCACTTTTTAATATTCCACCAGAAAAGTAAAAATCAACAGCATCTTTAAAGTAACCTTTTACTTGTTTGATATTTTCAGCTGGTTTTAACCCTTCAGGGTTGGCCGATGGTGCAACCAATGGCCCAGTTTTCTTTAAGATTTCAATTAATTTTTTGTTTGCTGGTATACGAAAAGCAAGATTGTTTATTATCACACTCACTTTCCCTGGCCAAATTTTATTTAAAATTTCAAACTGTTTTTTATTTATTTTTATATCAAACTTCTCAATCTCAGCCATGGCGGAGATTAAAATAATTAACTTCTTTTTTTTATCTCTTTTTTTAATCTTATAAATTCTATCCACCGCTTCTTTGGAATTAGCACTCCCAACCAAACCATACAAAGTATCTGTGGGTAATACTCCCACTCCACCTGCTTTTAAGATTTTTATTACTTTTTTTTCTTTTATATTAAGCATCTGTTTTCTTTAAATAAACTTTTTGTAAATATGAAACGAGCGGTAATAGACAACAAATCAATGAAATAATTAGCAAACTTATTTTGGTAGATTTTGTAAAATAAAAAACTAAAGATACAATCAATAATGTAAAAATATAGCCTGAATTTAAAAATACTTCGCGTAGTGCCATCGTTTTATCAACTCCAACTTCTTTATAAAAATCTATATTATAAGTCAACCAAAAAGGATTCGCCAAATTTAAACACAAGCTACTTACCCCAGCAAAAATACCCCAATAATAAATATCTTTCACATATGCCAAAGGTAAAAAACTAATTACCGCAAGGGTGGTAAATAAATAAAAAAATACTTTTCTACTTTTAATTTTATCTGAAATATATCCATTGATGACCGCTGCAAGCCCCGCAACAATTGCCAAATATCCAAAGAAATTTCCAAACTGTTTTGGTGTTTTTAAAAAAAATAAACTAAAAATAGGAATTAAGGAGTAATTGATTCTAGAAGTTGCTCCTTGCAAAAAAGTAGCCCAATTAAATTTTATCTTTGAAAATTCTTTTCGAATATCAAGCGTCCACTCGAAATCAGGTAAAAAATAAAGCAAAATAATGGGGACTATATATGAAAAAATCCCAACTAAAAACATAACTTGAAAACCAAACTTTTCTGCCAAAATTCCGGTTAGTGGTTGCAAGGTTATCCCTATGATGGGAGTAATCAAAAAATACATTCCGCTATTTGTCCCTCTTTTATTGTCACTGCTAAATTTGAAAAACATTGCATTACATGGAACCCAGAAAAATATTACATTTAATCCAGAAAAAATAGCTGAAAGATATAATTGCCAAGGACTCCAAATTTTTAATAAAAATACAACTATCAAAGCACTTTGGATTATTCCAAAAAGCATAGCTTTTTTTGCTTTTGTGGTGAATTTTGGTAAAAATAATAATCCCAGTAAAGCAACAACATACGAAATCAAATAATAAACAATTAAAGAGGCAAAACTAAAACCATTTTTTGTCAGCCAAAAAACTATCAATGTCTGTGATAGATACATCGCCGACATATAAGTAAAGAAAAATAAATAAATTCGTTTAAACATAAAAATTTTATTAATTAACCACCTTTGAATAATTTGCTTGAAATTGAGCAGGAACGTACTTTACTCTAGCATTATTTTTGCAAATAAATTCTTCACCTACTGTTTTACCAGTTTGTCGAATCATTTTTGTTCGCCATATTTCATTGCTTCTAAAATAATTATTATTCTCTTCTCTGAATTTGTGATTTTTTTCAAAAACTGAATATGTATATAAGGGTTCACTACTAGCCAGTATATCCCCTTCAAGACATTTTTTAGTAATCTCTAAATTAATTTGAAAAGTCATTTTAGTATTATTTTTTATTTGTAAATCAATATAATTATAAAAGACTGTAGCACCAGAAGCAAAAGGCAAAACTCGATTATTGTCTGGAAATGGATCAAATCCATGATGTGATCTTTCAATCACTTCAAGATCACTATGTAAAGCAAGCCAATAAATTAAATTCGAAATTTGACATATCCCACCTCCAACCCCAGGACGAGGAATTCCTTGAGATATTTCCATTCCCTCTACATAACCTTTATTTTTTGTTGGCAACCCAACGAGCCGACAGAAAGAAAACACTTCTCCTGGTAAAATTAAAATTCCATTTATCTCTTTTATTGCTATCGATAAATTCTTAATTTTATTATGCTGTAAATACATTTCAGATTCTCCTAATTTTCTAATCAAAACCGAAGAATGGTCTTTTACTTTAAAAGGTAAGCGACTATTACTATATGTAGAAGAAAATTTTTTACCACTCAAATACCACAATAAATAACGTCGACCTCTATAATATTTTATAGCAATCTTGTATATCAACTTATATCGCTTGCTTAATGGCTGTTTACTATAAAACATATTTATATTAGTTTAAATTTTAAATTCTATTACATCGCCATCCTGCACAATATAATCTTTGCCCTCGGTGCGAACTTTTCCTTTAGCACGAGCATTTACATAACTACCAGCATCAAGCAATTCTTGCCAATTTATAACTTCCGCTCTGATAAATTTATCTTTAAAATCAGTATGGATTGCCATCCCAGCCACTGGTGCCGTAGAATTTTTCTTAATTGTCCAAGCTCTCGTTTCATCTTCGCCAGTGGTCAAAAAAGTTTCTAAGCCTAATAGCTCGTAACTTTTTTTTATTAAATCATCAAAGCCACGTAGAAAGACTGGATCAACTTTTACAATGCTTCCAGATAAATTTATTTCCACATTTTCATTCGCTTCTGAAACGTTGAGAACATAAAGCATTGGTTTTAAGGTAAGGAGGTTTAAAGATTTTATTTTAAATTTTTCCTCAACACTTAAATTTACTTCAGTTGCCATTTTACCCTCCTCTAAAACTTTTTCAATTCTTTTCAAAATAGCTTCTTCGGCCATGGCTTCTTTATCACCCTTTTTTAAATCTTTACCCAATGTCCCCATTCTTTTGGAAACAACTTCCATGTCTGATAAAATCAATTCCAAATTAATCACTCCGACATCTTGCATTGGATCAATTTTATTTGCTACGTGAATCACCGAATTATCTTCGAATGTACGAACAACATGGGCTATTGCATCCACTTCTCGAATATTTGATAAAAATTTATTCCCCAAGCCTTCACCACGTGATGCCCCAGCTACAAGCCCGGCAATATCCACAAATTCTATAACTGCGGGAATAGTTTTTTTAGATTTTGAAAATTCTGAAAGCCTGGAAACACGCTCATCAGGCACAGGTACAATCCCTACCGATGGATCGATAGTACAAAAAGGATAATTCTCTGCAGGAACAGATTTTTTAGTAAGCGCATTAAAAAGCGTCGATTTTCCGACATTTGGCAGACCTACAATTCCGATACTTGGCATTTTCCTAATATACTATAAAATAAGGATATTTTCAAATAAAAACTAACTACCAACTTAATTTTTATTAAATTGTTTTACCACGAAAATAAATTTCTATATCATCATCAAATCTCTCCATACTGGTTTTAATGAGTTCGTCAAAATTACTTGCTACGTTAGTATGTTCTTCTCCGAATATTTCTCCAAGTGCATGTCGTTCTTGTTCACTTCCAAGCAAAATAGCAGAAAGCATATGATCACCAAAACCATGCTCCTTGCTTTCATCTTGCAAAAACTTTTTTATATTCTGGGCATTTCCTTGAGTATCTCCACCGTCGCCAACAAAATAAAAAGATGAAGCATAATCTGGATTATTATGAGTTTGTTTTGAAAGATCCTGTGCAGCTCTTTTTATCGGATCAAGCATATTAGTTCCACCTTGTGTCTTTATATGTTTCATTAAACGTACTTTTATTGTTGAGCGTGTTCCATCTGCATATTTATAGGCTTGAGCAGAGTCATAGTCTTGATCATAATTTTTAATTTCTTGCATTGAATCAGAAAAAGTATTAATTGCAAAATTAATATAACCAAACTGTTCCTTTATTTTAGCAAAAAGTTCAGAATAAAAAATAAGCAACTTACGAGCATTTTCAAGCTTACTACCAGACATTGACCCACTCACATCAACCATAATTGATGCAAGGAAAAGTGGTTTTACTGAAGAATCAATTACTCTTGGATTTTTAACAGTGCCAAAAATTATATTTCTAGGACGATTTACAGATCTTCTATCGAATGCTCCCTGCCTTGATAAGGAATCTTCATCAATAGAAACTTCTTGCTGTCGTGGCAATTTATCTATAAAGTATTGAAACCATTCATCAACAAGCGGCTCAATCTCAGCTTTAATTTTTTCATATTCTAAATAAAGCTTATTATCTTCTTCAATTTGTTTTTGCAACTCATCTAACTTTTGCCCCATTTCCTCTTCTATTTGTTCCAACATTTTTTTTAATTCTTCTTCTTCCAAAAAACCATCTTCGGACATTTTTTCAAGACGCTCTTTTAATTCGTCTTTCATCATTTCTTCTTTTGCATCTATTGCATTTTCAAGAGCATCTTTCATCTCCTCAAGTAACTCCTTTTCCTCTAATTCTTTTTTTAATTCTTCCAAATCTTTGAATTTATCAGTTTTTTCTATTTGTTCCATTAATTCCTTTTTTTCTTTTTCTGCCTCTTGAATTTTTTCTTGAGCTTCTTTTACTTTATTTTCTGCACTGGAAAGATCACTATCTGAAGCTTCCCCAGTTTGTTGAGATTCATTAGACTTTTCACCTTCTTTATCACTTTTCTCACCTTCACCTTTATTTTCATTTTTCTCTTGATTCTGTTGTGGAGAATCTACTCCTCCATCATTTGCTTCAGGAGCATTTTCTTGTTTTTCATTTTTATCTTCATCTTTCTTTTTATCTTCTGGTTTGGCTGGTGGAGTAGCATCAAATCTTCTCCAAGATCTACCATCCCATACTTCTGCCCAAGCATGTCCGTTATTAGAATCAATATAAGAAACACCTTTTTGTGAACCCTGAACATGATGCCCAAGAACCAATCTAGCTGGAATTCCAGATTTTCTAAGCATAGCGACAAATTTTGTATTAGCAGAATAACACTCAAGATATTCAGATACATCCAGTGCCCTAATATAATCATTCCCACTATTCTCATTACGTAACTTTGCCTGTAATTTTTGGGCAAGCCCCGAATCTCCCCCTCCAGGATAAAAATGATTTGCTAAGATATGTTGTCGAATTTTTTCTGCCTTTTCAAGTGGGCCACCACGAACACTAGCAATAAAAGCCTCAGTTTTTTGTGAAAGTGTTCCTTGATACAACATTTGAGTATCTTCTTTTATTGGTTGAGAAGTGAACACTTCTCCTTCTTGACTAAAAGCAATGGAAAAAGTAGAAGGACTTTTTGTTTCAAAATAAAAACATCCGTTTTGATCACGAAAAATTTCTGGTTTATCTCCAGTAAACTTCAGTTTGTCTAAATTGAGAGCATACCCAGTCGGCAATGGAATTACTGTGACTCCATTCGTTGTTCCTTTCATTAAATATTCCTGCCCTTTCGTCACAGAGCCTGCATATGGGGTAAGTTGCTTTTTTTTGCTCCAAGTTTTTTTATCAATATCAAAATAACTTTTCTTTCCACCAACATAATAACCTGAAAGAGGTGGTTCAATAGCAAAATAATATTCTCCCGGTCCATTTTCTTTTTTGCCAGTTGGATTATTTTCATTAGGTGTCGGAGTATGATATTCATCACTATCTTCAGGTGGGATAGCTGGATCTTTTTCTGTACCAACTGGAGCAACTTCTTCTATCTTTTCAAGTTCTTTTTCAAGATCTTTCATGCTTTCACTTCCTCCTTCAGAAACCGGTTTTTCTAACTTAGTTAAACCATCCTTGAATTTACCAACCATATTTTCATAGGCTTTACTATCACCACTTTTAACAAAGTTTTGATACTCTTCTTTCATCTCGTTAAAAGTCTTACGTTCTTCCCCTGAAAGTTCAGAAATAGCTCTATCACGAACAGAACTATCAATAATTTTTTCTTCACACATCCAATCTAGTTTTAGTGCTTCAAGAACCTTTGTCGTTCGTTCTGTTTCTTTAAAGTTTTCTACAATTCTTTCTGATTCTTGAATCAAAGAATTATCTAATGATTTTTTACCTGAAGAACTAAGTGCGTCACGCAAACTTTTTTGAATTCTACTTTTTGTAAGTTCATCATAAAGAGCATTGGCTTTTTCTGGTGTAATTGAAAGACCTTTTAGCCCATTCATAAAATCAGCATATTTTTTATAATCATAATAGGCAAGCTGAGATGTTTCATTCATTATTCGAGCCGAAACAGTCTCTAGTCCTTTCGTTTCAAGTTCTTGTGCATCGTAAATAAGAGCATCAGGTTTAAGAAAATCTTCAATTTGTGAAGCATCATATTTGCCTGATAATAATCCTTCTAATATTGTTTGTCTTTCTTCTGGGGATTTTTTGTAGTGATATGCCCAAGATTTTCCAGGTAAAACTTTTATACCACCAGAACTTGCCCTCTCAGCTAAAAAAATCATCTCTTTTAGTTGTGGAGTTAATTTTGCTTTCTTGCTATTTTTAGCATCTTTTTTAAAAAATAATTTTTCTGCTTCATTCATAAAAGAATTACAAAACTCTATTCTTAGAATTCATAACTTTAAGTGCATTTTCTATTTTTGTTCTATCTTCCGTCTTAAAAATATTGCTTAGAAAAATTTTCTTAATCAAACCTCTGGCTGTGTCATCACTGTCCTTTGTTAGTTTATCTTCGTCTGATATTTTTGAAAGTAAATAAGCGCAACGACGCATTTCACGGAGTGTTAAAGGTTGCATTACAGGCAGAGCATTTCGTTTTTCTGCAGTTTTATCAAAATTTATTTTAAAATCTTTTCTTAAAATGTCGGCAAATTGAACAAGTGCTCGAACTACATTAATATCGAATTCTTGAGATTTAGTTATCCCTGGAGCATCATTATTGATACCATTTATATGTTTATCCCAAATTTTAATAAATTCATTTTTATCCATATTTAGTTCATAAGTAAAATCAACTAATGATTTTACTTCGCGTGAAACACGAAGCGCTTCAGCTGAGTTATATGGCAATTCTCTTCCACTAGGCTCACCATCCTTAACATTTCTACGAAGAGGTGGATAATCTATTTCTACAGATACCATACGACTTTTTGTGGCAAACTGAGGATCAAATGTTCCTGGATAATTTGGGTTCATAGAACAAGCCATCAAAACTGATGGATTTGCTGCTATTACTTTTCCTGAACTAGTTTTAAGGGTCATGGCACGTTTTTCATCAAATAAAGCATGAAGAAAAATTTGAGCCTGCTCTGGCATTCCGTTAATTTCATTAAAATAAACAATCGCTCCAGCAGTTTGAATACCATTTAATACAGAAGAAGGTACTTTTATTGTCTGAGTTGCACCATCTTTTGCTTCAAGAGCAACGTCTTCAGAAAGTTCAAATTCTGTTGTCCATTTTGTACAATCAACAGCAAAATATGGTCTATTAGTTTTATTTGCAAACATTTTTATTAAAACATCTTTCCCCGTTCCTGCATGACCATATAAATTCAAAACTCCTTCTTTAAGATCTCCTTGCATTTTAAAATGCTCCGCCATCTGTTCTAAATATTTTTCGGTTGTTGAATCCATAACCCAGTGATTCTGCCATTTAGGAACATAGCCTTTCCCATTTCCATCAATATTACCTGCTTCCCTTACTGTATCAATTCTCTTTAAAAGTAATATCTGCTTCTCAGCACAGAATTTTCCATATTCTTGGATCATTCTTGTATATTTTACTTTCCATTCAGCATCTTTTGTAGAGTCCCTTTCACTAGATTTTACTTTTTCACGTTCAGCAAAAAGTTTTCTTATTTCATTCCATTTCTGTTCATCTTCTTCTTTTAATTTTCCGTTTTCCCATTCATTAAAATTTTTCTTAAATGCTTTAAAAGCTTCTGCTGTCATATAGGATGGAGGAACCTCATCACCACGATATGATACAATACCTAACCTCCATTCATCTTCATTACCGAGTCCCTCATATAATCTAACAATTTGTTTCTCTCCTTTACTATTTGTCACAATAATTTCAACATCTCCATAAATCTGTTTCGAATTAACTCCAGGACCTTTTGAACGTTCATCAAGTCTAAATGTTGCCATTGCTTCAGCCTTATGTAATTCTTTTACCTTACCTTCAAAACGAGGAAATTGTATGTCTCCAAATTTAACCATTTGTTGCCCAGTTTCCGCAATAACATTACCAACTCCACGTTCTATTCCACCCAAAGTATTAGCCACTTCAACCTTAAGAGTTCGTTCAATTTCTGCTCCCATATCTGGATTATTTTTTTTAAGCTCTAATATTTCTGTCTCTAAAACACGTCTTGATTCTGAATTATTTAAATATTGTTCTGCCTCATCTCGTGTTTTAAACTGCTTCCCTTTTAATCGTGCCATAATATCGTGAATATCAGTGTTCAGAGCTTGAGCTAAAACATCAGTTTTTTCTACTGATTTTTCACGAATCTTTGCATATTCAATTTCGAATTTCTTTCCATAGCTGACAGAAAGATCAATAAGCTCCTGACGTGCTTGAGCAATAGATGCAGAAGCTTCAAAAGCTTCAGTCGGACAATCTCGATAAAACATTCCAAGAGATTCTTTAAATTGTGGAAAACGAAATTCCATCCAATCATCAAATTGATTTTTGTTATCCATTTTTTCTAATTCTTCCCTAGTTCCTTTCAAAAGACGAGTAACATCTTCAAGTGCCTTTGATCCTTCTGTACTAAATAACTGTATAGCTCTTTGGTTTACCTCTTCTGCTAATTTTCTTATTTTTTCTCTTTCAGAAATATTTAATGATCCTTCGATTGGTTTTATTTTATCTAAAGCATTACGAAGTTCGTTAATGATATGAATAGAAATCGGGTTAGCAAGTTTTGTTTCAATTTCTAAAATATAATTTTCTGCCTCTTGCCCAGCATATTCTTTTTCTTTATCATTGATAGCTTTTTCTATTCCTTCAGTGATAAATTCAATTTGTTCAAAATCAATGTTTTCTACTCTTAGTTGGTTTTTTAACTTTTTTAAATTTTCTCTAAGATTTAAAACATCACTTACGTCTTTAGCTTGAGCAATGGTTGGTAATACTTGATTCTCCCATTCAGTTTTTTGTACTTGAAGATTTTCAATTGTTGCTTGATCATAAGTCTTTTCACCATTTTTCTTCTTTTCACTAAAAATGTCTTTAACATTAATGTTTTTAGCAAGATTTTGAGCTTTACGTTTAGCAATAGCTTCGTTGATAGAAGCATAATCTACGTCAAATAAAACCAAATATCCTTCTTTGTCTACTGCTCGAATACGGCCCTGTGAATCAAAATTTGCTTGAGTAACATCTTCCATAAAAGTTACTTCTTCTAAGGTATCTTTTTTTATCATTACAAGATTATTTTCTGAGTAAAAAAGAAAAAAAGTGCCATTTGGGTCTAATTGCAAGTTTTTTATCTCTTTATATTTTTTTGGTAGTGGTGCATACTCAGTTTTCCAAGTACTTGGGTCTTGAGACATATCCAAACGAACAATGTCATTAGGAGCACCTTCTTGACAAAAATAGAGGATGTTTTTATTAGTCGGATCAACCAATAAATTATTACCAATACCTGCTAAAATTTCAGAGAATACCTTAGGAGAATTTGCAACATCTTCTTTTAGTAATATAGAAATACTTAAATCAGTGACTATGGCTGAATATTTATTATTAAGTTCTGTTATTGATTCACCTATTGTAATGTGTTCTGACAAAAAATTCTGAATAACTTTTGGCACTTTTCCAATTTCCATTGAACTATCATATTTTTTCCAATCACTTGGTGATAATGTAATTCCACGATCATCTTGAGTATCAAAAACTTTAAAATTTGGAGAAGATTCACTAGTAAAAATAATATACCTGTTATTAGAAGCAAATCCTATATTCTTTTCTGTTTGCCCTAAAGTAGTTTGCTTTTTTAGACTCTCTCTTTTTGCCCATTTAAGATTATCGGGATGTTGTTTTTCCCAGGCTTCAATAATTAATCCCAAGCTTTTTCTATGAAATTCGTTAGGAATAAGATTATTCTTGGGTTTAGCTACATCAATATTAATGTCCCCATCAGAATAAACAAACTCAGCCGCAGAAACATTATACTTTTTAATAATCTCGGACCAATCAGATCCTATTTCTAGCGATTGTTCAAAAATTGGAACAAGTTTTTCGTTATATAAAATAAATTTTTTATCATTGGTTAATAAAGTATAATCACTCCAAGAACGTAAGGCTTTTACATTTTCTTTGCTTATTTTTTCTGGAGAACTTAAAATTTTTTTAAATTCATTTGATTTAACTTCTGATGATTTGTCTTCTATATTGTCCATAATTTTTTATATTATAAATAATAACATTTTTAGGAATTTTTTTGCAGATTTACCTTTGAATCCGAACACTTGTTAAAATAGAAATATGAATAAATTTAATCATTTTGATTTTAGCGAAAGAAGAAAAATCGAAAGATATTTAAGAAAAAGAAAAAGCTTGCGAGAAATCGCAAGAATTTTAG
>CAISUD010000026.1 GCA_903888625.1 uncultured bacterium | reverse complement strand
TAACTTAAAATATGTTATTATTTAAATGTAATTTTTTGAGTCTTATATGAAGCAGAAAGAATTAATTGTAACCATTTTTTTTATAGCATTATCTCTTTTGATGTATGCTGTATTTCCAATTGAAAATACTTTTCAACAGATTACTACAATATTGGTTTTTTTTATTTTTTTCCCAGTTTTATTTAATAGCTTTTTTTTGAAAAGAAAAGTAGCGTTTTACGGTTTAAGTCTTGGTGATTGGAGAAGGGGTTTATTATGGAGCTTGTATTCCTTGATTGGAATATTTGTGATTTTTTCAATAATGTCTTATTATTTTGGTTTCTTGGGAAATTATAAGGTTCCAGCTTTTATTGTAAAAAACTTTGGTAATTTTATTTTATATGAATTTACCTTGACGTTACTATTTGTTGCTGTTTATGAGTTTTATTTTAGGGGTTTTGTCTTGTTTACTTTTGAAGTAAATTTGAAACATTGGACAATTTTAGCGCAAGCCTTACTTTTTTTGATTTTAGTTTTAAGTATTGGGAGAGAGTCTTTGTATTTGTTTTTACCATATTTAATTTTTGCTCCATTTGCTGGACTTATTGCATATAAAAGTAGATCTGTGCTTTATTCTGGTGTCTCTCAGTTTTTAATAATTTTTATTTTAGATGCTCTAATTGTAAAAATGCTTGGTTAATATCTTATTTATGGTTAAAACAAAAAAAATATTTTCACTAATTGGTATCCTTAGTTTGCTTTTTATTGAAACAATGCCGATTATTGTTCAAGCTGCCTCCCTATCTACTGCAACTTCAGTGGCTGGTGTAGTGGTATCTCCTATAAATGGCGCAGATAATCAAAGGATGGGTTCTTATAATAAGGAACAAAATCCAAAAGTGATGGTTAATTTTAGCACTACTGGAGTTGGAATGGTTGCTGGCTCAAAAATGACAGCAACTGCAGCAATTACTAATTTTAAAGAAGATTCTTCAAAACTATATTACACTTGGTACTTAGCAAGAAGTGGGTGTGGCTTAACTAAAAATCCAGATGATAGTAAAGGAAAAAATCCGGGAGACACTGGTAAGTGTGACCTAGATAATGATGGTGAAATAACTGTAAATGATTGGAAAATTGCAGCCGCTAAAATCATCGTAAGAGGTTCTTATGATGGAACAGAACAGGCAGTTTCAGCCAATGCTAGTGCTGGTGATTCTGGTTATGAAGCTTTCCCATCACCAGTTAAGGATAAAGAATGGATAATGAATTCTGGTGCGGATATTAATGATAAAGATGCTCCAAATTGTTATGCTCAAGAACCGAAAAGTGGGATTATTTATGAATTAAGGCGAGTTGATCAATCAATTGGCACTTGCCCAGATGGATATCAACGTGTTTGCGCCGCCTCAGATCAATCGACGAATTGTGATGTTTTAAATCCTGATTATAATGAAGCTGATGCTCAAGCCGCTCAAGCCGCTATTGATGCTGCTAATACCTGGAATGCTAATCCGGCTAATGCTGCTAATCAAAAGGTGGTGCCACCAGCTTACGCTATTCCAAAAATAATAAGCAAAAAAACTAATAAATTTTGCGCCGTTACAAATGATAATCCAGTTGATTTAACAGATGTTTATTGTAAGATTACAACTTCAAATTATACAACAGCGCCATATTGCTATGATAACGCTATGGCGATGTGTGTTAAGTATTCAAGTGTAGATGGAACCTCTGGAAATGTTGTTTCCCCTGACACTGATCCAATAACTTCACCTCTTTTGGCAGTTGTTTTTAAAAAAGGAAATCTTTGCAGCTCATTTAACCCTAATACTACTCCACCGCCTGATTGGCTAAGCACTCAAAATTCTATTTATAATAGTGTTCAAGGACAAAAATGTGAAGATGCTCAAGGTGTTCTTGCAAAATTAGATTCAAAAACAAGTTTAAAATGTTCTGCTACGAAAGCTGGCAATACCTGTAAACACTTATTTGCCAAGGTTCCAAAATCAATTGGTGTAACTGGAGATGGAAAGTTTGGTGCAGCGGAGAAAACCTTTTGGGGGGCTAATCCAGCAACTTCTTCAACTAATGGGGGTGGGGTTGATGAGGCTAATGTAGTTGGACTTGGAATTGATAAATTTTCTTGGATGTTTACACCTGGTGATCAGGTGGGATTAGTGGTTGAGGGAGAAAGCTCTTATCCGACCATGCACGCAGATTCAACCTTTAAGAGGATGTGGGCTTTTTCGAAAAACACCTGTACTGCTCTTGAGGATTTGGCAAAAATGGAGGATGCTACTTACGATAGTGTAAATGGTATTCATAATAAGAAAAGAAGGAACATGTATCTTGAAGGTCCTGGTGGTGGTCCTTGTGACATGAGTGATGTTTCAAAATGCACAGCGTTTTTGACTGCTGAAGTTGACCTTGATTTGTGTTTACCGGAAAATTTAATAGACCCAACTACTGATGAAAATTCTAGTGGTAATTCAAAGTTGAGTTTACAGGTTAATAGTGAACCAGCTAATCCAATTAATGATCCAAATGGAAGAGGGGATATTCTTAATGTTTCCGCTGCGAACTTTAATAGTCAAGATTCTGGTAATTTGTTATATAATTGGACAGTACAAATAAGTAGGGATGGATCAACTCCGCCGATTGACACCACGACTTGGAAAGATATCACTAGTGCTATGGAAAGTATTCCTTCTTTTTCCGCACTTGACGCAAGTGGAATAGGGAAGAAAAATCTAGCCATTAATTTAAATTTAAGTGAGGCTTTAATAAAGAGTAATATAACAGGATCTTTTACGGATACTTTTTATCTTAAGATTAAAGCACGGGCAAAAGGCACCGCCACTGATGGTAGTCAAGATGCGGAGGGCTTTACTGTAGTTAAAGTTAGGCAACAACAAAATGAAATAAAAATGTATTCAGTAACAGCTAATAACACGGGTATGTTATTAATGGACGAGGGCGGGACGGAAATCTGCGCCAGTGATGAAGAGAAAAAAACCTGTTACGTTACAAAGGATGAAATTATTGGACTAACTGTGCCTGCTTCTAGTGGTAATACTTTGACTAATTTTTCCTGGAAGGCGAATGGGGCTATTATGGTTTGCGATGCAACGGTTTCCACACAGTGCGCGACAGTTGCTGGAAATAAAGTTTTCGTTCCAATTCTTGGCAATACAGGCGAGGCTGTGGATGTGACAGTAAATGCCATCAACACAAAAACAAATGAGGCTGTTGAACTCAGTAGGCATTTTGTGATTGTAAATCCTAAAGTTGTTTTAAGTAGTGCGGATGAGAGTTTAGTGTGGCCAAAATTATTAGGTTACTATAAAGACTTAAATGGTAATCAGTATCCCGATTACAGTAAAACTGTTTATGAAACCGCTCAGGCTAGCAATGCTAATTTAATCGCAACCTTTTATCCTAGCTCATTAGCAAATAAATCTCAACTCGAATGGATAATTGACGGAGAAACTCAATATGATTTAATTAATAAGACAAATATAGTTTTTCCAGTTAATAAATTAGAAGGCAATAGTTACGATGTTGGAATATTGGCACATTTCAAAACAGGTTCAGAAGTTGATGTTAATAATATAAGAAAGGCCCTTTTAAAGGATTGGAAGGTTGAAGCGGAAAATGTTATTGATGAGGAGCAAAGCGCAACTATTCAGATTAACGTTTTAACGGCTGGTTCTCAAAAGGTTGCTCAGAAAAACGCGCAAACCGGCTTAGCTAGTTTAATCTCTCATTTGCCTGAGAATTTAATGTTTCTACTCAAGATTGTACTAACCTCAGGTGGATTGTTAGTATTAACTGGCATAGTATTTGCCGTTATTCCTGGAGCCTCTTTCGAGGAAGAGGATAAGTACTAATTGACGCTCTTGAGTTGAAAATAAAAAACAAACAAACAAACAAACAAACAAGTGCCCATTAGTAGTTCTTTTTAAGGGATTGTTTCTGATTAAATAAAGGTTTATTTTTTGTTTTTAGTTTTTTGATAATAAAGAATAAAAACCGATTATTAAAAATCCTCATAATATGAAAGAATAAAACAAAAAATAATAATGGAAAAAACAAAAAAACAAATATATTTTTTTTCAATACTTTTCTTGTTGGTTGTGTTTACTGGTAAAGCCAATCAGTCTTCTGCTGCAACCTGTAGTGGCGACCTGGGTGGTTCTTGTGTTTTTTATTGTGATACTACTGGAGATGCAAATTTTGTAAGTACTGTAACAGTAACAGATTGTAGCGCTAGTCAAGTTTGTTGTGTTCCTGGCGCTGGTTCTGGCAGTGTTGGTGGTACTAACACAACTAACAACACAACCAATAATCAAGCTTCGGTTCCAACTGTAGCAAAAAATATAAGCTCCAACACTCCGTCCGCTGGCACCTTCAAATACATCCTCCTTGAAACCCTTCCTGGCTTTTTTCAGGCCAAGCAAGAGCTGACTGACTTGCCAGCTTTAATTTTAGCCATCTATAAGTTTGGAATCTGGACCATTGGTATTGCTGGACTTTTCATG
>CAISUD010000025.1 GCA_903888625.1 uncultured bacterium | reverse complement strand
TTATTTATAAATTTTTATATTTTTCTATAGTATCTTTATATTCTTGAATTAAAGAATCTATATTAAGCCTAGCTGATTTATTTTCTTGGTATTTTAATATAATTTCTCTAAAGGCTTCTAATATTGGTAATCCTTCTTTTGCAATATTATATCTATCTCGATTTTCATTATCTTCTTTTTCCTGACGATCTATTCCTTCATTGGTATAATGATAATTAGCATTTATAAGTAATTCTTTAATTTTTAAAAGTAACTCAGATTTATCCGTTTTGTCATCTTCCTTAAAGGCTATTGTCGCATAATAAGAATTTCCGCTTCTGTAATCAGCAAATCCTCTCCCAATTGGCACGATGAAAGTAACAGCGTTTCTTCTTTTATCAAATATATATCTAGAATAATTATCTCTTTTTAGACCTCTTGATATGGGTTTTTCTTCTAATTTAACAACTTCAATAAATTCCTTAAATTTTGTATTTATTGGATTTTCATCAACAGTATCGGAAATCTTATCCATGTTTGTAGAGAAACTTCCACGATAATGTCCTACTCCAGTATTAGTATTAAAACTAAAGCCTACAATTTTATCTTTAAATTTCTCAAGAACTTCAATTACTTCTTGTTTCTTTTGTTCAACAGATTTTTCTTGTGAATTTTGATTTGGAGTTAATTGTTCGTTCATAAAATTTATCCAATAATAGCTTCTTTTAATTTTTTAAGACCAGTTGCAATACTCGCATCGTAAATATTTCCACCCCATTTGGCTCTAAAGCCAGCTATTAATTCTTTTTTAATTTTTATAACTTCTGTTAAATTGTCTGCTTTTAGGAAAGTTTTGATACCTTTCACGGTACTTTCTTTTATCTCGTGAGCAGTTTCAATTTGAATACCGTTTTTTTCTCTATCAAGTTCAGTAATTTTTTCTAAGTGATATAAGATAGACGGCATTTGGGCCTGCAATTTTCTTTTTTCAATAAAATCAAAAAATTTAGCATCCAGATTTTCTGTCGTTTCTTCTCCGAGTTCATATAAAGCTTTAGCTAATTGTTTTGATTTAATCATCTTAAATAAGGATTAACCTTGTTTAGAAAGCATCCCTTTAATAATATCTTCACCTTTTCCCGCTTCTACATAACCTTCGATAATTTTTTTGATACCATCTGAAACCAAAATTGCGGCATCTTTTCTGACTTGCTCATCGGCACCCTTTTTTTCTTTTTCTGCATCCAAACGAGCTTGTTTAATGATTTCTTCTTTTTCTTTTATTGCTTTATCTTTTGCTTCTTTAATAATTTCTTTTCCATCGCCTTGTGAACTAGCTAAAATTTGCTTCGCATTATTTTTAGCTTCATTTTCTATTTCTTGTTTTTTTAGATTGGCATTAGCTACATCAGCCTTGGCTTTTTCAGCATTATCTAAACCATCATTTATCTCTTTATTTCTATCTTTAACTAATTTGCTAAGTGGTTTGGCTGCAATAAGATACAAAGCCAAAAAGACTAACCCAAAATTTACAATTTGGGCAATCATTAATTTCCAATCTATGTGAAATGTTGTTATTAATTCTTCCATTCTTTTTTAAATTATTTAATAGAAAAAGCGATAACTAATCCATAAATTGAAATAGCTTCTGCGAAAGCAGAGGCGATCAACATAGGAACTAAAATTTTTCCCGTAGCTTCTGGATTTCTTCCGATAGATTCCATAGCTTTTGCTCCAACCATACCAATACCTAAAGCCGCACCAATACCAGTAAGACCAATTGCAAGTGCTTTTGCTAGAGGAACCAAATTTACGACTGCACTACTAATTACTTGAGCTGCTTGATTTTCCATATTTTTTTTACCCCGGAGGGTGTTATTTATAATAATACTAATAATAATTTCGACCCCGACGCTTTAGGTCGGGACCCCGACTTTACGTCGGGGCTAATAACTAATAATTAAACACTAATTAATTTACCTTCATCTTTCTTTTCATGCTCTTCATGTTCACCATGATCTTGCGAGGCAATTGTGAAATATACTGTTGCCAACAACGCAAATATCAATGCCTGAATCAATCCCACAAAAACCTCTAAAAATAAAAATGGTCCTGGCACAACAAAAGCAAAGATTGCAGACATTGAAGTCAAAAGCACTTCCCCCGCAAATACATTGCCAAACAAACGAAAAGAAAGTGAAGCTACTTTGGCTATTTCTCCTATAAGTTCCAAAAGTCCTACAAAAAAATTTATAGGTGCCACAATCAGGATTGATGGATTATGCCTAACTTTTGTAAACATTTCACCAAGCCCTTTTAGATTAACATATTTATTAAAAGTTTTCCATAAACCGATAGTAAGAATTCCGAAAAAGTTTGAAGCAAGCACAATCATAATACCTAAAACTAAAGTAGTATTAATATCAGCTGTGCCTGAACGTAAAAATGGAACAAAAACAGATGTTGCCCCCTCTTTAGCTATAAAACCAAAAGAGCCAAGAATAGGAACTAATCCGAGCCAATTATTTACTAAAATAAAAATAAAAAGAGAAAACACTAGCGGAAAAATTTTTTCTGAAATTTTACGGTCATTAGTAACTTGGTCCACCAGTCCGAGTGCACCATCCATAATAACCTCAAAAATGTGTTGTAACTTTCCAGGGATTTTTTTCATATTCAATCTAATTACTAATGAAAAAATAAAAATAATTAAAACAGCAAACCAGGAGGTTATTAGAGAATTTGTAACTTGAAAATTACCGATATGAAAAATTGGTTCTGCATAAATAGGTACTTCGTGAACAACTTGTTGTGTTGTATTATTTTCCATCTAAATCTTTTTTATAATTTTTAATCTCTCGGTAAATTCCAAAACAAGTAATACCAAAACCCAACATCAAACAGGCCAAAAATAATGTCTGACTGCCATAAGTATTTCGAATATATTTGGCTAATAATAATCCAAGCAATAATGGGAAAATAATCCAAGAAGTTGTTTTGACATAAAAAATAATGAAAGGTTTCCAATTCATTTTTTCTTGCATTGGTTTATTTAAATTTTCTTTTTCTTCTTCCATGTGAGTGTGGAAGGAATCGGACCTTCGACCTCTGTCTTATCAGGACAGCGTTCTACCACTGAACTACACACTCATTATTAAAAAAACAAAAGAACAGACCTTATTTAAAGGTCATATATAATATAACAAAATTAAACAATTTGAGCAAATAAAAACAGAAAAAACTGCCTTTCGGCAGTTTTTTCTCATTGAGATCTAAATTTAAATTAGTATTCTCGGCGACCACCACGGTTTCCACCGCCATAACCACCATTGCCTCCACCATAGCCACCGTTTCCACCAGTTCTTGGTGGTCGTGCTTCCATTGGGCGGGCTTCATTGACTGTGAGCTTTCGTCCTTCGAATTCTTGACCATTGAACATTGAGACAGCACTTTGTGCTTCTGCATCTGTTGACATTTCAACGAATCCAAAACCTTTTGAGCGACCGGACATCTTGTCCATAATAATCACAGCGGAAGTAACACTTCCTGCTTGTGCGAAGAGCTCTTTAAGAGCATCCTCTTGTGTACTGTAAGGTAATCCCCCTACATATAGCTTTGTAGCCATACTATTTATTTCTCCTGTTTTTTAAAAAAATCAGGCAAAAACTAATTATAATGCCTATCCGACCTGGATAAGCGTAGATACTCCTGTCGCTCAATTTAAACAAAAGGCTCTTTGAGAACTACTAAAATAAAGCATAGCATAAATTTATGCAAATAGCAAAGAAAAAAAGAGGGTGGACTCTTTAGTCACCCTCCTTTATGCATAAAAATTCTGTATCCAGCAAAGTTACTTAAACTGCATCCCCTTTTTTTATCTTAGCAATATTCTCTCTGTCTGGTCTTTTAATTGTCATATCCTCATAATATTTAGGATTAGTAACTCCTCTTTCCGCAATTTTTACATCAACACACCACCATTGATTTTGTTGTTCTGATTCATCCCAAAGACTATTTTTATCTCTGTAAGGGGCTGAACAAATTACTTTAACTGTTGCCATATCTATATTTTTTAAATTAGTAAAAAACTAATATTTATTTATATAG
>CAISUD010000024.1 GCA_903888625.1 uncultured bacterium | reverse complement strand
ATTAGAATTAACAGTATTAGTGTTGAAAGTATTTCCAGAAGAATTTTCTAAATAGATACCATAATTAGTATTAGAATTAACAGTATTAGTGTTGAAAGTATTTCCAGAAGAATTTTCTAAATAGATACCATAATCATTATTATTTAAATGATTATTAACAATCATACTAGATACTGAATCAAAAAAATAAATTCCTCGACTAAAACCACTGATATTAGAAAAATTTTGAATTATCACATTACTCTGTTCATTATAAATTCCATAAAAATAACCATCATGACCTCCTCCTTTTACTCCAGTCATAGTGTGTCCTTTCCCGTCAACAGTTATATTATTCGCTCCTATGTTTAAACCATTACCTCCGTAAAGAGAACAATCTAAATCAGCATTAAAAGTATAATCGCTAGTAACAGTATCTCCACAAGCACAAACAACATCTCCCCCACAATTATCAGCTCGTGCTTTATTAATAGGACAAAAAAATACAACTAAAAATAAACTAAGAATAATCCCCAGGGTCAGAAAACTTGTTTTTTTATTTAACTTTCTCATCATTTTTAATTAATCAATGATTTGCGATGATATGGAGCATTAATCAAGCCACATTTTTTATATTTATACACTTCCCCCGTCGCAGGATTAATAGCCCCACAAGGACAAGGGTCATTTCTACCTATATTTAATTCTTTATTCCCAGTAATTTTTATTTTTTCTGTATCAGAAAATTCCGAGGCCTGCCCGACTGAATAGTCGTTCGGGCGGGGCTCATTATGGCTAGTTATCAGAACTTCCTTGTTATCAGTACCACTTGCTTCCATTTGAATACCTGGTTTAACTTCAACATTAATCGTTTGGATTAAAGACAAGACTTGTTCTCTGAACACTTGCTCCATTTCTTTAAACATAAAGAGTCCTTCTTTTTTATATTCCACAATCGGTTCTCGTTGCCCATAGGCACGCAAATTCACAGATGAACGTAAATAATCCATTGCTTCTAAGTGTTCCATCCAAAGAGTATCTGTCGTATAAAGAGCAATTCTACGGACCGTTTCAAAGAAAGCTTGATCACCTAGTTTTTCCCTTTTTTCTTTGATTATGTCTTCCAGTTTTTCACGCTCTTCCCTGTTTTCTAAAATTTGTTCTAATAATTTTTCAATTTCTTCTTTATCCGCGCGCATCATCTTTTGGCGTCTTTCATAAATTGACTGCCTTTGATGATTCATCACATCATCGTATTCCAGAGTATTTTTTCGAGCATCAAAATGAAAACCTTCTATTTTTGCTTGGGCTGCTTCCAATTGTTTTCCAATAAAACGGTTTTCTATCGGCTGATCTTCTGGAATGCCAAAACGTCCCATCATTGTTTTTATTCGTTCCGAACCAAACACTCGCATTAGATCATCTTCTAAAGAAACATAAAACTGAGTTTCTCCTGGATCACCCTGGCGACCCGCGCGCCCTCGCAATTGATTATCAATTCTGCGAGCTTCATGTCGCTCAGTGCCAAGGACAAAAAGTCCGCCCACGCTTTTTACAAATTCATACTCTTCTGGAACTATTGGATTTCCTCCAAGTTTAATATCAATCCCACGGCCAGCCATGTTGGTCGCAATTGTCACTGCTCCCCTGCGTCCCGCTTGAGCAATGATTTCACCTTCACGCTCGTGATTTTTAGCATTTAAAATTGTATGAGGCACTCCTTCTTGTTTTAAATACGCTGAAAGAAGTTCATTTTTTTCAATTGAAATCGTACCGATTAAAACTGGTTGGCCTTTTTTATTTTGTTCTTTCACTTGCTTTGCGATCGCCTGAAATTTTCCTTTTTCGGTTTGAAAAATTGAATCAGGGTGATCTAGACGAATCACGAGCTGATTGGTAGGAATTACAATTACATCCAGTCCATAAACTTTCAAAAATTCTTCGGCAGAAGTCTCTGCCGTACCTGTCATTCCAGATAATTTTTTATAAAATCTAAAATAATTTTGAAAAGTGATAGACCCAGAGGAACGAGTTTCCTTTTCAATCTTTACTCCTTCTTTTGCTTCGATAGCTTGGTGAATCCCTTCGCTCCAACGCCTGCCCGGTTGAAGTCGTCCTGTAAATGGATCAACAATAATTACCTCCCCCTCTTTTACCACATAGTCTTTGTCTCTTTCAAAAATCGCTTGCGCTTTTACGGCAGTCTCCAAATGATGCACATATTTTATTCCCTTTTCAGTATAAATATTTTCTACTCCAAGTAGATTTTCTGCTTTGGTAATTCCCTCATCAGTCAAAGAAATCGCTTTTAATTTTTCATCCACTGTATAGTCAGTATCTTTTTTGAGTTGTTTCGCAATTTGATAAAATTTAACATAAAAATCTTCTGAATCACCAGACTGCGAAGAAATAATCAGTGGAGTTCGAGCCTCGTCAATCAAAATAGAATCCACTTCATCCACAATCGCAAAATAATGTTCTCTCTGAACTAAATCCTCTATCCTAGTTGTTAAATTGTCTCGCAAATAATCAAAACCATATTCATGGTTGGTACCATAAGTAATGTCCGCTTGATATGCTTCTTTTCGAGAACAAGGTTTTAAAAATTCATAAAGTATTTTAAATTCTGAAATTTTTTCTTCTTCTTTACTTTCTTGATGTTTGGGATCATACAAATAAGAGACATTCTGAGAATTAATAACTCCCGTAGAAAGCCCTAAAAAATTATAAACTTGTCCCATCAAAACTGCATCTCGACGAGCAAGATAATCATTCACGGTAATTAAATGCACCCCTTTACCTAGAAGGGCATTTAAATAAATTGCTAAAGGTGCAACGTAGGTCTTACCTTCACCGGTTTTCATTTCAGCAATTTTACCCTGATGTAGAGTAATACCACCAATCATTTGCACATCATACAATCTAATACCAAAAGTTCTTTTTTGGGTCTCTCGAACTAAGGCAAAGGCCTCTGGAAGAATATCATCTAAACTCTCCCCTTTTGTCAATCTATCTTTAAGTTCTTGTGTTTTTTTAGGAAAATCAACATCTGATAATTTTGAAATATCTGCTTCTAAAGCATTGATTTTTTCCACTATTTTGGTGTTTTCCTTGATAAATTTCAAGCTAGTATCACCGAATATTTTCTTCATTAAACCCATCTCTACATATTAACATAAAAATAAAAAACTTCCGATTTTTTCGGAAGTTTTTTAAGAGAAGACTAAGCTCGCTTCTTTCCTTTTTTGGTTGTCTTCTTTGCTACTTTCTTTGCTTTTTTTGCTTTTGCCATAGAATTTTTTCGTTCTACTCTAAATTTTAATCAGAGCGAACATCAAATTAAATTAATAATTAGTTTGCAATAATCGCGACCAAAAAATATTTCAAAAAAAATTAAGAAATATTTTTCTAAAAAAAAATTATTGCAAAGAACTAACTTAATTATCTCGCAAAACAAAATAAAGCACAACACTTTTTCAAAAAAACTGTGGATAACTCCCAAATTTATTTTTGCAAAGCAAATTATAAATTTGAGGATACTGAACAAAGTGAAGTATGAAAAAATAATTTTTGTTTTCTAAAATAAAAATACACCACTAAAAAGTGATGCATTGAAATTATTTTCATTTGAAGCGGGTGATGGCTAACCTCCAACATATGTGCCTATGTGAGTGCGACCACCCGCTACAGATAAAAACAATTTACGCTAATAATTATAGCATAATTCGGGCCGCTGGGAATCGAACCCAGTCTATACCCTCCCGAAGGGTATGTACTACCGGTATACTACGGCCCGTACGGCCCGGTTGCTTTATTTTATAACATATTTTGTTTATAAATTTAGTAGTTAAAAACTAGAATTAATTATCTTCCTAAATTTTAAGCAATTAAAAAAGTATTATAAATAGTCTATCTAAACTATTCCATCACCATGCATTGTCCTTAGTTTCTTCAAATGCTTTTAACATTGATTCTTCATCTGTAAAATTCTTTGGACTTAATAATTTACTTTTAACTTTATCCTCATATACTTGTAAATTCATAGGCTCAAAAGAATACTTCCCTCCCTCTTTTCTTTCAAAAGAAAAGTTTTTGTGGTCTCTATTAAAAATAGTTTTAATAGTCATGATTCTCTCTTTAATTGTATCAAACCATCGGATCTCATTTCCTTTAAGGGTTATATCCATCGCAACAACAACAGTACTATCATCAGGTGAGTCTACGTGATATACCCTAAGTGGAAATTTTATTTCTATGTTATTTTCTTTTTCTATATT